>DOEU01000025.1:0-2087 GCA_003532555.1 Verrucomicrobiota bacterium
GCAAATGAATGACGAAGCGTGTGAGGTGATATTTTTTTCGTGATACCGACTGAACGTGCCTGTTCTTTAATTATTTGCCATATTCGCTGCCGCGTTAGTGGTCTGCCTTGTTGAGATAGGAACACATGCGCTTCCAGTTCACTCTTACAGTAGTGATGGCGATCTTGTAAAAGATAGTTTTGAATAATTTCAACGGTCGTATGGGCTACCGGTACTACACGCTCTTTATTTCCTTTTCCATGCGCACGAAGTGTAGATTCCTCTAATTGTAAATCACCCACTTTTAGACCCGCAATTTCTGTTACGCGTAATCCCGTTGCATAAAGAAGCTCAAGCAAGGTTCGATTTCGCTGTTGATGTTTCTTCGCACTGTTATTTATTTCGAGTAGTTGCTGCACTTCATCGGGAGATAATGTATCGGGCAAAAGACTCCAGAGGCGTGGCGACTCTATCGTTTCCGATGGATCCGAATCAGTGTAACGTTCATCGTGTAAAAACCGGCAGAAAATTCTGATACTCACAAGGTGCCGTGAAACAGTTCGGGTAGACCGGTCAGCTTCACGTAAGGCCATTAGGTGGTCGAGGATTAAACTATGTGTAATCGAACTAGAACGTCCAATTTTCTGCTCTTGAAGAAAGAAAAGAAATTGATCCAAATCGGTACGATAGGCTTGGATGCTATTCTCACTTAACCCCCGTTCAAGGGCTAAGTGATCCATAAACGCATCTACTAAAGCCTGCATAATCAATCAGCGCATCAACAACAGAGCGCTTCTCCTGTTAACAAAGCATAGGCTTCTAAATATTTTTCGCGGCTCTTTTCAATAATTTGATTTGGAAGGGTTGGACCCGGAGGCGTTTTATTCCAACTTAATGTTTCCAAATAATCCCGAACAAACTGTTTGTCAAATGAGAGTGGTGAACTTCCTGGTGCATAATCAGCCGCTGGCCAAAAACGTGAGCTATCGGGTGTTAACACTTCGTCGATTAAAATAAGTTCATCTCCAATCATACCAAACTCGAATTTTGTATCAGCAATAATGATTCCTTTCGTGAGAGCGAAATCAGCTGCGGCCTTGTATAGATGTAGACTGATATCTATGAGTCTTTGACCCAATTCACTACCTACAATTTCATTCATTTGATCGATGGAAATGTTTTCATCATGACCTTCATCAGCTTTTGTAGAAGGCGTAAATATCGGTTCATCAATCTTGCCTGCCATTTCATATCCATCCCGCAGGGGCATACCACCAATCGTTCCCGATTTTTGGTATTCTTTCCATCCGGAACCTATTAAGTAGCCCCGAACAATACATTCGATTGGCAACAACTCTGCTTTACGCACGAGCATCGAACGACCTTTAAGCATTTCACGATGAGGCTGAAGCTGAGCTGGAAAATCATCTACATTGGTAGAGATCATATGATTTTTTACGACATCCCCAGTTCGCTCAAACCAGAACTTAGAGATCATGTTAAGTACTTGACCCTTGTTAGGAATGCCATCAGGCATAATCACATCGAAAGCCGAAATGCGATCAGAGGCAATAAAAAGATATTGATCGCCTAGATCATATACTTCTCTTACCTTGCCACTTTTAAATTTACGAATACCGGGAAGTTCAATATGTGTTACTGCACTCATGTTTTCTCCTATTTCAATACTTAAAAAAAGAAATACTATTCAAGGTATTAGACGGGTTCAACTCAAACCGTTTAACAACTCATCTTTTTTTACGACGACGACGATGTTTTGAATGTGTTTTGGGACGTCCTGATCGCTGATCCGGCTCCACTCGACGCTTACGATTAGATTTTTGCTTTAGTTCACCCGCTACGCAAAAATCAAGCAATGAACGTTCCATATCAACTTTTGCAATCATAACCTCTAAGGGATCACCTAATTTATATCGAATAACTCCATCACGATTTTCGACACGAGTAAGAGTTTCATCTGCTTCAAGCCAATCACTTCGAATAGATTTGAAGGCAACCATTCCGCGCTGAAGCGAATCGGGAAGTTCGATAATCATCCCTCTTTTTTTAATTCCTACAATAAACCCATTGAAAGTTGAACTTTTTCC
>DOEU01000025.1:2502-14776 GCA_003532555.1 Verrucomicrobiota bacterium
GAGCTATTTCTTCGATATTGATTTTGGATAGAGTGGGGGACTTACTATTCTCAAGTGATTTCAAAAGACGATGAACGACTAGATCCGGATATCGACGAATGGGTGATGTGAAATGGGTGTAATCTTCGAATGCCAATCCAAAATGACCCACTTGTCTGCTCGCGTATTCTGCTCTTTTAAAATTTTTGAGAATAGCGAGAAGTGCTGTATATTCAGTGGGTGTATCTGCCGCCAATGCAAAGGCTTCATTGAGCTCTTTTCGTGATCGTGGCAAGACCGGAATTCCGAGCGCATTCAGCTCCATTGCCATGCGAGTCCACTGTTCTTCATCCGGTTCTTCATGAATACGGTAGAGAGCTGGGCGATCAGTGGCTCCCATCAGTTTTTCTGCTACAACACGGTTGGCAAGTAGCATGCAATCTTCAATTAATTGATAAGCCTCTTTTGCTTCCGATCGTGGAACCATTGAAGCTACTTCGCCTTTGTCGTTCAGCTTTATCTCCACATCAGGTGTATTAATTTCTAACGATCCCTGTCTAATTCTACGTTGCCGAACTTCACGGATTAAGGGATATAGAATAGAAAGTTTTCTTTGAATCAATTCGGGAATATTATGATTATTTTCGCCTTCCATATGTTGCTGAACTTGCTGATAGGTCATTCGACATTGTGAGTGTATGACTGCTGGGAAGGTTTCATAGCCAAGTCGCTCACCGTCTGCACTCAAATGAATATAGACCGAGTGGGTTAAATGATCACTATCTGGATTAAGACTACAAATTTTAGTGGTAAGTTCGGTCGGGAGCATCATGACCACTCGGTCGACGAGATAGATGCTATTTCCACGCTTATAAGCTTCATGATCTAAAGCGCTCCCTGGCGTTACATAGGCAGAAACATCTGCAATATGAACTCCGAGTCTCCACCCCCCTTGTGGATGAGGATCTATAGAGATTGCATCATCAAAATCGCGCGCTGTTTCTGGATCAATCGTAAAGATGACTTCTTTACGTAAATCACGACGGCCGTTCATTAAGTCATCAGAAATGGATTCTGGAATATTTTTTGCTTCATTCAAGACATGATCGGGAAAAGCTTCATCTAATCCAGCTGCTTTTAAAAGGCAGTCTACATCTACACCCGGAGCCGACGCCTCTCCAAGATTTTCTTTAATTGTACCTGTAATAGATTGATAGGGATCATTCCAAGGATCAAGTTCGACTAAAACTTTATGATCTTTTTCAATTTCTCCTGGATCTGCAATCCGCACCGAATTGGGAAAACCAGGATCATCAACGATCACGAAACAATGGTAGCGCGCTTTTTTAAGAATCCCTACGACTTGATGTGTTCTTCGCTCAAGAATGCGAACTATCCGACCTTCACTTCGTTTTTGAGACGACCCGGACGACCTCCCTCGACTCGACCATTCCGCATGATAACGTTCGGCTTCCACAATATCATTTGGATAAGCCAAGCCCATATTCTTTGCCCCAACAAACAATTCATCTTCTTCTGAATTCAAAGGAATAAGAACGGCTCCGCCTTTAGGGAGCATTCTAACGGTCCCTTGAATGAGGTTGCTTTTATCCGGAAGGCCCCACCGGTTTTTGCGAAGGCATGAGATCAAGCCACGTTCTTCTAAATCCTGCAGAGCATGTCGTAATTCGGTGCGTTGCCCTTTGCTCGTGAAGCCAAGTGCTTGTGCTAACTCATGCTGCTTCATTGGGAGATAATTGGGTTGTTTGATAAAATCAATAATTTGGTTATCGAAGCTCATGAAGATTTTCTGTAATTATAATTATGTGAGAATTCTATTTGCAAGTAGCGAAATTATACCATTTGCATCAACAGGGGGTCTAGGAGATGTTTGTGCAGCTTTACCAAAAGCATTGACAAAATTAGGCATAGAAATCTTTCGAATTATGCCACTGTATCGCGTGATTGATCGAGATCGGTATCAGATCCAGCCAATGGATCTTGTTCTTCAGATTCCTATTGGAAGAACCGTCTATGAAGGTCGTCTGTTTAAGCAGGAATATGATGGTGTTATAACGTTCTACATTTACTGTCCCGAATACTTTGATCGTGATGGGATTTATGGAGATTCTTATCAAGAGTATAATGATAACTTCGAACGTTTTCTTTTCTTTCAGAAAGCAATTGTTGCTGTGATTGATATGCTTGATCTACATCCTCAGATAGTTCACTGCAACGATTGGCATACAGGATTACTTCCATTGCTACTTAAATATGGAATCGATGGAACACCTCGATTTGGCTCAGAAAAAACCGTTATGACGATTCATAATTTAGCTCATCAAGGTTGGGCTCATGCTGAAAAGTTTTCACTTACTCAACTGCCATCTGTATGTTTTCATTGGAAATTACTCGAGTTTTTTGGGGAGATTAATTCACTGAAAGGAGGCGTAGTAAGCGCTGATGCAATTACCACAGTAAGCCCAACATATGCCAATGAAATTTTACACCCCGATTTTGGAAATCAGTTGGAAGGGGTTCTTCGTGAACGTAAAAATTCGTTACATGGTATTTTAAATGGAGTTGATTATTCGAGATGGAATACGACCACTGATCCATATATTGAATCCTCTTTTGATATAGGTGACTTAACAGGTAAAATCAACTGTAAAAAAAAGGTGCAAGAATATTTCGGTCTACCGCTTGAGCCCAAAGCTCCGCTATTTTGTATGATTTCTCGGTTAACACATCAGAAGGGGTTCGATTTAATCGATGAAACGATTAAATCCATCATGGAGTTGGATGCACAGTGGATTTTTCTCGGAAGTGGAGATAAGCACTATGAGCAGAAATTGAAAAAATGGGCGGAACGTTGGCCTGAAAAAATAGCCGTTTCAATTAACTATTCAAGTGAACTAGCCCATCAGTTATTTGCCGGATCGGACATCTTTTTGATGCCCTCTATTTTTGAACCCTGCGGGCAAAGTCAAATTTATAGCATGCGGTATGGAACTATCCCGTTAGCACATGCAGTAGGCGGTTTGGTTGATACAATACAACCCTATCCAAAGAGAGGCAGCACTGGCTTTTTATTCAAGCCTTTCACTGCAGATGCCTTTGTTTCTGTAGTTCAATATGCCATTGATACGTTCTATCAACCCCGTCGCTGGAAACCTTTAATGAAACGTGCTATGCGAGCTAATTTTTCAGATTATAACATGGCAAAGGGATATTTAGATGTATATCAAGGTCTCATTGATAGGCTGGATTAAGAAATATAAGTAACCGGTTCATTTACGCATTGGTTCATGGGGCGAAGGCGTAGCTATCCTATTTGATGTAATTGTAGTAGTAGGCAACCTTTCACAGTATACAAAGACGATTATTCGACATATTAAGAAAACTTCGAGACATTCTAACGGTAGTGATTAATGCTCGTGAGATTCGCCTAGATACGCATGCTCAAAGGCATGTATCAAATCATTGAGTTTGGCAACATGTACAAGATCAGCTTCTTGTTTTACTTTCATTGAAGTAACGAGGAGCTCATGTAACAACGCTAGTTTCTTTGCATATTCAGGCATTCCTGGCTTGATGCGTTGCGCCATATAGTAATACGTCACAATCTCACTCAATTTATCGGCATGAATTTCTTTGTTCATCACCCAACGAACTGATTGGTTATCATTAGGGTTATCAGCTAATTTTTTAATACTTTTCTCAATTGTCACCACATGTTCTTTCATTTGGTGAATTCGCATTAAATCATCATAAATTCCGCATGGAATCTGACAATGTCCAAGACTTATTTGAATGTTCGATAATACACAGATACTCAGTATAACTAGATATTTCATATTCATATAATGCTCCTTATATTAATTGGTAAAACAGATTGTTTAATTCTCGCTACACTCTTTCATTCCATCCTTTTCATTACAAACCCAATGTACCCGCTGATCCCAGATATCATGAGGTAAATTCGGTATAATCCGGGATTGGTTACATATACCAATCCGAATTCCACGATATGTCGAAAAAATCCGATCATAAAACCCACCACCTCGGCCTAAACGAACTCCTGTCGAATCAAAGGCCAATCCGGGTGCTAGGATAGCTTGTATCTGATTAAGATTTATCGGGGCGCCGAGCGGTTCAGGCAGATTAAATTTACCTATTTGCAGAATGGAGTTAGGTTTAATTTCACTAAAAGAATAGCCCATATCTACTTTGATATATTTGGGTGCATATACACTTCGTCCTTGCGCAAGTAAGCGATCTGCAAATGAGCTTAAGTTAATTTCATTCGGCATTGCCATGTAGATGCCCACATGCTGAATATCCCTCGAGTCGAACCAGCTCGATAAATAAGAGCAGATGCTTTTACTTTCTATCTCTAAATCCGATGGATTGCATGCAGATTGTAAGGATTTTATTTTAGTTCTAAGTTCAGATTTTAACATCATCAAGATAAACCTTTACGTTTTTCCAACTCGTCTAACCGTTTCTTAATTGTTCTTTCAAATTTTGAGGGCACATTCGAGGAGAAAGGGGAACGGTATATGCTAAAGATTTCGGTTTTGATAGGAGCGTTTCAGATAAGCTAAATAAATTCATAATTCTTTCTAAAAAAGAAACCCCTCGATGGCCGACGTTCAGACTGACCTCTATCACCGTAGTGATATTCGTGGGAACCCGTTAAACCCGTTTCCAGAACCCTCCCTTATTCAAGGGTGATTGGGCACTGAGCCAAAAGTTTAGTTCCCTTTCTTTAATGCATTGGGAAAGAGGAGTACGCCTGTTCTGCGAACCACGAAGGGTTTAAAATTTTTACTCAAAAACAAAAGAAAAATTACGTGATCGTTCTCTAGATATCGAGAAAAAATCGCTTATAGTTGTCTCATCTTAGAGAGTCTCGAAATAATTCGGATCGCGCAGGCTGTTTTATCTAATTGCTTCCAATTAACGCTCCCGTTTTCATCAATCCATTTATAGGACGCGGCCATTTTTCCAATCGCTTCAGGTGAGTTTAGTACAATGGCATTCAAGTTTTTTTCTATCCGTTTCTGTATAGCTTTTTGCTCTGCATCATGTGTTTGAAGAGCAAATCCAATCGTTATTTGGTTCTTCTTTTTTTTTCTACTTAAATACGCCGCAATGTCAACCGTTGGTGCTAGTGATAGATTAATTGGGTTTTGTTCATGGTCGTATTTTAGAGCCGAAGGCTGCACTGGGGTATAATCAGCAACAGCAGCGGCAAAAAGAACTACATCGGCATGGACGAACCATTTTCTCGCTTCATGAAGCATTTCTGAAGCGCTTATCACTTTATGAATACGGCTTTGATCATCGAGTTCTGGAAGTTCTGAAGGGTGAACTGGTCCCGTAATAAAATCAATATCCCATTTTTTGGAGCGAGCTGCATTTGCTAATGCGGCACCCATTTTACCGCTAGATGCATTGCCTATAAATCGAACAGGATCAAGATATTCATGCGTCGGACCAGAAAGAATGAGTATACGCCGACTCATAAATCAGCTTTTTTGTTGAAGAATTTTTTCAACAATTATCTCAGTATCTGCTAAACGCCCGATCCCCATGGAGCCGCAGGCTAAGCGACCGGATTCAGGACCTACAGCAATCCAACCATCTTCTTTCAACTGCTCGCAATTTCGTTGGACGGAAACTTGCTTCCACATGTGCGTATTCATAGCTGGGCAATATAAACGTTTACAATCTGCTTTTAATGAGAGAACCCCGTTTGAAACAGGGTCTGTTCCTAATCCATGTGCAATCGATCCAATTGTATTTGCGGTTGCCGGTATAAGTACGAAGAGATCGACTTTCGTTGAAGGATAAAGGTGAGCATATGTTTGATCGAGCGAATCCTGAGAAAGTTGTTCTTGCGTTTGAGTCGGTCGACCGGTCAGTGCGCTGAAAGTTAGAGCTGTTATAAAGCGCTCTGCTTGAGGTGTCATACATACATCTACCTCACAACCAGCTTGAACCAATTTGCTGACCACTTCAGCTGCTTTATATGCGGCAATTCCTCCGCAAACTCCAATGAGAACTTTCATGATGATCTATTTAGCCTGAGCTAAACCTCTAATATTTCTTTCTCTTTTGCCGCAAGCAGATCATCCATTTTTGAAATAATCGCATTTGTTATTTTTTGAATTTGGTCCAATGCATTAGCTCGATCATCCTCGGTTAACTCACCCTGTTTTTCTTGTGTTTTTACCTGCTCGTTCGCATCTCTACGAATATTGCGAACCGCTACACGTTGTTCCTCGGTCGTTCGACCCGCCAACTTTGCCATTTCTTTTCGACGATCTTCAGATAATTCAGGAATAGGTACACGAATAAGACGTCCATCATTCATAGGTGTGATGCCAATATTGGCACTCACAATAGCTTTTTCTATAGAACCAAGGGCAGAATGATCAAAAGGATTAATCACTATTTGTCGGGGTTCTGGCGTTGAAATATTAGCTATATCTCGTAATCGAGTTGGTGTTCCATAATAATCAACCGTCACATTTTCAACAAGAGCTGGATTGGCTTTGCCTGTTCGCAAACCACTCAATTCTTGTTGTAAAAATTGTACCGCTTTATCCATTTTATCTTCTGCGTCACGTCGTATTTGACTATCCATGTCTCTCTCCTAATTATCCTTGGGTCACTAATGTTCCGGATGTATCGCCATTAAAAATTTCCACCATGCTATTGGTTTTGAAAAAATCGAAAACAACAATCGGGATTTCACTTTCCATACAGAGTGAGAAAGCTGCCGCATCCATAACTCCGAGCTGCTGTGAAAGTGCGTCGGCGTAAGTAATCGTTTCGTATCGAACCGCATTCGAATCTTTAATTGGGTCGGCCGAGTAGATTCCATCAACTTTGGTTGCTTTCATAAGAACATCTGCATCAATTTCTGAAGCTCGAAGTGCAGCGGCACTATCGGTCGTAAAATAGGGATTTCCCGTGCCAGCACCAAAAATAACCACTCGACCTTTTTCGAGATGGCGAATGGCGCGACGGCGAATAAACGGCTCTGCAATCGATGGCATTGAGATAGCAGTCATTACCCGCGTTTGGATGCCTTCATTTTCTAACGCACTTTGGATTGCCATCGCATTAATCACTGTGGCGAGCATTCCCATATAATCACCGGTTGTTCGATCTGTACCGGAGCTTACTCCTTCCAGACCACGAAAAATATTTCCGCCCCCGACCACGACCGCGATTTCTGCACCAGCCTCTAAGAGGGATTTAAATTGTGCTGCGACCGATTTTAGAATGATGGGGTCATGGTTCAGGCCTTCGGCTCGATTTTGGAGAGCTTCTCCGCTAATTTTTAATAGTAGACGTTTATACTTCATGCGTTCATCTCCGACAATTTAATCGCATCATAAAGCAAGGTTTGGTAGCTGTAAATTTCCAAACAGCGGAAACTGATTATGATTGGACCTTCGAAAAATAGATATCGGATCTTTTTTTTTCTACTGCTAGGCATAGGAATTGCATTCGGTTATCTTTTATATCATGCGCGTATACCGTTCATCATCGAACGGGCTGCTCTTTGGGTTCCGCGGTTTGATTATTCCACTCCGGAGGATGTTAAGCAGATTGTTAAAAATGCAGCGAACGCTGGGTTTACGGATGTTTTTTTTCAGGTTAGAGGAAATGGAACTGTTTTTTATCCAAGTGATCTTGAACCTTGGGCCCATGATTTACATGGAGGAGAACTCGAGAAACTCGGAGAAAATCCTGGTTGGAATCCATTGCGATTAGCGGTTGAGCAAGCTAATTATCATAACATAAACCTACATGCCTATATCAACGTGCTTCCTGGCTGGAAGGGTCGCTCTAATCCACCATCAGGTCGTCATCAACCCTGGGCAGATCATCCAGACTGGTTCATGATAGATGCACAAGGAAATACGATGCAACCTACGTCCGGTTGGTATACGTTTTTGAATCCAGCGCATCCAGATGTAATTCGTCATTTATCCGGATTAATTCGTGAAATGATGCACTATTCTGTTGCCGGCATTCATCTGGATTATATTCGTTATCCGTATGATTACGTATCGGTTGCTCATGAAATTTACCCGCAAATTCCTACCAAAGATTTAAGTCGGTACGCTGACTTTTCATATGATCCATATACCGAAGCCCAGATGATAAAGCATGTGGGCTTAGATAGGTCAAAAGAAGCGCGCGTTGAAGTGAAAAAAGCGATCATCGAAAACTTAGTTGCAGAACTATCGCACAGCATGAAAAAGATAGATTCAAAAGCCATATTAAGTGCCAGTGTACTTGGCAATCCAATTGATGGACGATGGCATGCCGGACAAGTAGCCTCTGATTGGGTAAACCGAGGGACTCTTGACTGGGCCGTTCAGATGAATTATGGGCAAGATACATTCAGTCTACATGGAAAACGATTTGGTCGATCCTTATCGAAGAAACAAAAAAAGAACCATTGGCTGATTGGAATCTCGGCTACTCATTCAATGGAGAAGATTCAATCTCAATTTAAATCTATAGCGGAGCATCGATGCAAAGGGGTTGCTTTTTTTTCATATGGGCTGCTATTTAAGGAGCATGCCTTTACAAAAAAAAGTTTACTGATAAAGAATCTATTAGAGGTTCACGTAGTTAAAAAACCGCAGACAGACTAGTTCTCTTCGTTAGCAGTTGTTTCTTTGTATTTCGCGGAAAGAATCTGTATATTTTCAATGGCTTGGGATTGTTGCTCGTCATTATTAATCAGTCGGCACGCATTTTCATAACTGAGCCAGCAGGATAATCTATCGGGGTAAGTTTTAACCGCTTGTTGTAATGTGAGAAAAGCTTCATCAAATTTAGTAAGCATTAATTGAGCATTCCCAAGACCGATTAAAGCACCTGGCATCACATATTCTTCCTTTAATAATAGGCCAAAAAGAGCTTCTGCTTCTGCTGCCCGGTTTAGGGCTAGGTATATTTTTGCTGCACCGATAAGTATCACTGAATTTCCGTTTTGATAGGGTGCTTCTACAAAAGCTTTCCGATGAGCTTCTAGTTTTATTAATCCGCTTTGTTGTATATGGGATAATGAGAAAAGGGGTTCATAAGCAGGACGATTGATGATTAAAACAGCGGTAGAACCGTCGAAGTAAACGAGTTTCCAGTCGCGTTGAATTAGGGTCACGATTCCCTGAGCTGATGCGGGATATAGACAATTGAGGATAAATGCTTCTGGACGATACATTTGATAAAATCGATCAAATGCCTCCTCATCACCCTGTAATAGTTTGTTCAGATCTGTTCTAATATTTTCATCATAAATCCCAGATCGATAATCAATGAAGCAGGGCCGATTATAGGTATAGGATAGATACCCACCATCAGCAGGCTGATTAATAGCACGTTCAGGAAAATTAGGATGCGTTATTAATTCAGATAGGTTTGCAGGATATAGATCCGTCATGTTTCCTAGGCCATAAGTAGAAGCGCTACCGTTTTGGATATACGCTTTATTCGTCACTACTGGAATCACAGAAATAATAAATATGGCAAGAGAGGTTACTTGCGCGATAAATAATCCTTTGTTTGATTTAGAGCTAGATTGCAATAATTTATCAATATAGACGCTTACAGATTGAATACTTAAAACAAGAAAAGGATATCCTAAAGCCACAAACTGCAGGCTCATTTTTGGAGAAGTCCAAAGCAATAATATACCTAATACCGCCATAATAGTGTGATAAAGGGGCAAATTTTTCTTTAATGTAATAAGACCCGCTGCACACAATACGATCACGAAAATAAGTATTGGTTTAACAGACTCTAACTGGAAAAAATCACTCATAATTGAAAACCAATAAATTGGATTTGGTACGGTGATTATATCCAGAATATGTGAATAGATATTAGCGCCTGCCGGATGAAGCAAGGATACAATCAAAAGTAGCGGGATCAGATAGACTAAATTAATGGGTGATTGTTTTATTCTAGATGGTTTTGACTTGGCCTGAGCAATAGCGGCAATCGCAACCAAAGTAGGACCAAAGAGAAAGCTAGCATGCATCTGGGCCCATAAAATTTGTAGTCCAAGCAGGGCAGCATAAAGAAGTTTTTGTTTTTTTACATAAGTTAGAATATAACTAAAAAGAGCTATAAATAAGACCATTACGGATCCCTGACCCACTTCAATAGAACGAAATATCAGATGTCCAGAAATGAGCAGTGCAAAACTCTGAGAGAGTAAATTCCCCCAAGGGGATGCCACGCGAATGAGCAAGCCAAAAGAGATAAGCAAGGCCAGGCTATTGAGAAGTGTAACCAATGATGCTCCACCGATTTTCCAACATGTATTTAATAGCAAATCATAGAGATGTGATATATGTGGAGTTGCCTCCGTCTGAACCCAAGAGAGTTGCGTACCTTGTTCAGCTTGAGCTAAGTGTGACCAAAGTTCTGGAGTGCTAATCGTCCGTATCGAGCAGATCAGAATAAAGGTTAAGCCAAGTAGCAAGGTAAATTGATTAATTCGACTTATCATATTTAAATCTCCATCACATTACTGAGCGCATTAGTACGGTCTTGTATTTGACTCATAAATTTAGTGAAAACCCTAAAGCAAATCAAGTTGGTTTTGATCTTGAGACATTTTAGGTTGCCGGTTCCGGACAGCGCGAAGAGCCGCTGTTTCCAGCTGACCTGTCTGTTCTAAAGAAGCGAGAATGGATTCAGCCCGTTCCACGACGACGCTTGGTAAACCAGCTAGTCGAGCGACCTGAATGCCATAACTCTTATCGGCAGCCTGTGGAATAATTTTTCTTAGAAACGTAATTTTCTTCCCTTGCTCTTTGACTGCTACACTGTAGTTCTTAACTCGCGAGAGTATGTCGGCTAAGTCCGTTAATTCATGGTAATGTGTAGCAAAAAGTGTGCGTGGCATGAAGGAAGCGTCTTTTGTTAAGAACTCAGCTACCGACCAAGCAATGCTAATTCCATCGTAGGTACTCGTTCCCCGTCCTATTTCATCTAAAATAATTAAACTACGATCTGTGGCTTGATTAAGAATGTTAGCTGTCTCCTGCATTTCCACCATAAAAGTGGAACGACCGCGGGCGAGATCATCACTCGCTCCCACTCGGGTGAATACACGATCTACGAGACCTATCTCAGCTCTTCGAGCAGGAACGAAGGAACCCATGTGCGCAAGTATTGTAATAAGCGCCACTTGCCGAATATAGGTTGATTTGCCCGCCATGTTAGGACCTGTTATCAAAATTAGCTGATGATCATTCTGATTTAAAATCGAATCATTAGGCACAAAACGTTCATGTTCCATGAGTTGTTCAACAACCGGATGTCGACCTTCTTCAACTTTAATATCGGTGCCCTCCGACATAAGAGGGCGGACATAATCGAGAGTCAATGCACGTTCGGCAAGTGATTCAATAACATCAATATATGCAATTTGTTGTGCATTACGCTGTACCGTTTGAAGATATTGTAAGGTCTCTTTTTTTAGATTCTGAAATAGTTCTTGTTCGAGTGCAACCGCTCTCTCTTCAGCACCTAAAATACGATCAGCATATTCGGTTAATTCAGGCACACTATAACGCTCTACATTTGTTAAGGTCTGTTTTCGTTGATAGTGCTCAGGCACTTTATCTAACTGAGATTTACTGATTTCGATATAGTATCCAAAAACTTTATTAAACCGCACTTTTAATGTTTTAATGCCCGTTCGCTCAGCTTCTTCAGCTTGAAAGGTCGCCAACCATGAACGTCCATTGGATGCAGCTTCACGAAGATCATCTAGAGTTGCATTATATCCATCCTGAATAACACCTCCATCACGAAGATGCAGAGGTACTTCGTCTTTGATAGCATTATCAATGTTATCGGTAAGAGAGGGAATCGCCTCAAGCTGCTCAGCAGCCACCTCAAGCTGTGTCCCTTGGTCGACAAGGAGTTTTTTTAAATGAGGTATTTGTTGAAGTGCTTTTGATAAGGTCTGTAGTTCGCGGGGATTATTCGAACTGGCTGAACCGATCCGTGTCATGACTCGTTCCAAGTCACGTATTTCTTTTAAAAAAATACGAATTTCAGAAAGCAACGTTTGCTGTTGTATTAAACATTCGATTGCTTCTTGCCGTTGATTAATTTCATTCAATTGATTAAGAGGGCGTAGTAACCACTCTCGAATTAAGCGGGCACCCATCGGAGTGCAAGTCGTGTCGATTATTTGTAAAACCGTATTTTTTTGCCCAGATCGATGGGTGTAGAGCGG
>DOEU01000025.1:15110-19627 GCA_003532555.1 Verrucomicrobiota bacterium
GTTACTAGTTCTAGGTTGGTTACCGTGGTTTCATCTAAAAAAAGAGCGTCCTCTGATTGTTTAAACTGAATCGCTTGTAAATGAGATAGCTTTCGATGCAACGTAAACTGAACATAACTCATTAAGGATCCTAGTGCCGACAAAGAGACTGTTGAGTGAGCGAGTCCAAGACCTTCTAACGAGGGCGTATTAAAATGACGTAGAATACGATCCTCTGCATTTCCATATTCGAATTGCCAATGTTCACAGGTTGTAATCGATTGCTGAATAACTGATTCAAAAATAGCAACTTGTTCCTCCGAAATAAGGCATTCACTCGGTTGATAACGTTCCATAATAGTGGTAATCATTGAAAGTTCTTTTGGCTCTTCAATCCAGCAAGCCCCCGTTGATAAATCAAGCATCGTCAACCCAAGTGAACCGTCTAGTGATTGAAAAAGCGCTGATATATAATTATTATTTTTATCGTCGAGTCTCATTTCATCGATAATTGTTCCGGGCGTTACAATACGTGTTACCTCACGACGTACCACGCCCTTCGCTTGACTGGCATCTTCTACTTGCTCGCAAATCGCTACTTTTGCATCAGCTTTAATCAATTGTTCAAGATAAGATGCGGCTGCATGATATGGAACCCCGCACATGGGAATTTCATTCCGTTTTGTTAAAGTAATATCGAGGATATTTGCTGCCCGCACGGCATCATCAAAAAACATTTCGTAGAAATCGCCCAATCGAAAAAAAAGAATGATCTCTTCGGGCAAGGACCGGCGGATCGACCGGTATTGCGCCATCATGGGAGTTTCTTTTTTCTCTGACATCACTTCTCCTAAAGTGGGAGGATTATAGAGGCAATTATTGATTTACATCAATAGAAACTCGCAGAAGCAAATTGTTTTTTTAATGTTGAATCGCTGTAGTCATATGAATGCCAACTGAGAAATAATACTGCACTCTTTTTCAGGTAATCTTATATTTCTGAAATCATTTGACCCTTCTTTTACATGTTATTAATGAAAGCTACTCGTTAATCCATGATGCTTGAAATACGGATCGGACAAGAGTTCTTCTGGGCGTCTTTACCTTGTATTGATTTAGTTTTTGCGGTTTTTTGTTTTCATGTGTTTAAATATTTCGCAGGTTTGCGCGGATTTAGACGGAGGAATAATGAGCCTAATAGAAGAAATTAATGCGCTAAAAAAAGAGCGGGGTGCCGTTATTATCGCGCACAATTACCAACCCGATGAAGTTCAAGCATTAGCCGACTTTACGGGTGATTCACTCGAGTTGAGTCGTCAGGCAGCCGAGTTGGATGAAGAGGTAATTGTATTTTGTGGGGTTCACTTTATGGCTGAAACAGCGGCTATTCTTAGCCCTGAAAAAACCATTCTGCTTCCTGATCAATTTGCCGGGTGCCCCATGGCCGACATGATTACGGCTGATCAACTTCGAGCGCGGAAGAAAGAACATCCGGGCTGTGTAGTAATTGCTTATGTAAATAGCTCGGCAGCTGTCAAAGCTGAAACCGATTTATGTTGTACCTCTTCTAATGCAATGAAAATAGTTCAATCTGTTCCAGAAGATAACGAAATTCTATTTGTTCCAGATACTCATCTAGGTCATTACGTTCAAGAACAATTGGGTCGTGAGATGATTATTTGGGATGGATATTGTCCTACTCATTCTCGAATTCGAGATCGCGATATTGTTCGAGAAAAACAAGATCATCCAAATGCAAAAGTGATGTCACATCCTGAATGCCCGCAGAATATAAGAGATGTATCCGATTATCTGCTCTCAACGGGACAGATGATTACGCATGCGAAAAATTCGGATGAGATGGAGTTTATTGTTGCAACCGAGATGGGGTTGCTCTACCGACTTCGAAATGAGAACCCTGAAAAAAAGTTTTATTCTGTAAGTGACCGCGCCCTTTGTCCTAATATGAAGAAGATTGATGCAGAAAAAGTTCTATGGGCATTACAAGATATGCAACATCTTATAACAGTGCCCGAAGATATATCAAAACGAGCACGGCGCTCGATTGAAGCGATGCTTGAATTAAGCTAACGAGGCGATTAATCCATCATGGGTAGTTCTGTTTATCTTGATTATAATTCAACAACACCAATCGACCCTGAAGTGATTGATGCTATGATGCCTTTTTGGCACGAAAAATGGGCAAATCCATCAAGCGCACATGGCTTTGGCAACCAAGTTCGCAGGGCTGTGGATCGCGCACGCGAACAAGTAGCTGCCTTAATAGGTGCCGAAGAACCCAGTGAGATTATCTTCACAAGTGGCGCGACAGAATCGAATAATACGGTAGTTCAGGATACTTTATCTTACTCCGATAAATCCACTACTTTAATTACGAGTCCAACGGAACATGCGGCGATTATGGGCCCTGCACAACAGCTCGAAAACAAAGGTGGTTCGGTGCATTGGTTGGCAGTCGATAAGAATGGATCGCCCGACTTAAATTCATTTGATGACGCTTTGAATAGAGCGAACAACCCACTTATTTCACTAATGTGGGCCAATAATGAAACTGGGGTTATTAATCCCATTCCTAAACTTGCTGAACGAGCGGTAGAAAAAGGAGCCCTTTTTCACACCGATGCCGTTCAGATGACAGGAAAACTTCCCTTTCGGATTAAAGACCTGCCCATTCAATTACTCTCTTTATCTGGGCATAAGATTTATGGGCCTAAAGGAATTGGAGCACTCTATGTTCGCCGAGGCACACGTGTGGCTCCACACTTGGTCGGTGGTCATCAGGAACGCGCTCGGCGCGCAGGCACTGAGAATGTTCCAGCGATTATCGGATTTGGAAAAGCATGTGAATTAGCAGCGTCATCAATGGATGCGGATGCAACTCGAATAAATCGTCTCCGAGATCAATTAGAACATGACATACTAATCTCGTGTAAAGGCGCCGTCTTACAAGCTGCAGATGCAGAGCGTTTACCTAATACTAGCAATATAAGTTTTGATAGGCTCGATGGTGAGGCCATCTTATTTATGCTTGATGATCAGCAAATTTATGTTTCTACAGGTTCCGCATGCGAATCGGGATCGCTAGAAGCTTCTCATGTCTTGAAAGCCATGGGAGTAGAATCAAGGCATCTTAATGGCTCCATTCGGTTTAGCTTAGGTAAACAAACAACAGAAGACGACGTAAACCGGCTCATAGCAGTCTTACCGCCAATCATTGATCGTTGTCGTGAGTTAGCACCCCATATTGATACAGACGCATGAAATCATGGATTGATCATTTAAAGGTTTATGAACCTGGAAAACCCATCGAAGAGGTTGCTCGAGAACTTGGCTTTGATGATCTTGAATCTATCATAAAAGTTGCCTCAAATGAAAATGAGTGGGGACCATCTCCCAAAGCGATCGAAGCGATGCAAAAAAATGCATTAGAAATGCATCGATATCCGGATGGAGGAAGCTTTTATCTGAGGCATCACTTAGCGAAACATTTAAATGTAGAGCCTAATCAAATTCTATTTGGAAATGGGAGTAACGAGCTAATCGTATTTCTCGCTCATCTATTCCTAGAACCTGGTAAAGCCCTTGTTATGGCGGAACAAGCATTTGCGGTTTATGCGCTCGCAACGAAGCTCTATCAAGGAGAACTCATTCAAGTTCCAATGCAAAACTACACTCATGACCTAGATTCTATGCTTCGCGCCATTACGCCCGATACCAAATTAATTGCTCTGGTTAATCCAAATAATCCAACGGGAACAGCGGTTGAGCCAGATGCTTTAATTCAATTCGTGCGCGCGGTACCTAAACATGTCGTGGTTATTATAGATGAAGCTTATATTGAAATAATGCCTTCGCATTTAAGGGGCGACTCTCTTTCCCTGATTCGCGACGGAACAGAAAATGTCATTATTCTTAGAACGTTTTCGAAAGGGTATGGTTTAGCTGGTTTACGCATTGGATATGGAGTCGCCAATCGAACATGGATAGAACGTCTAAATCGGGTTAGACAACCCTTTAATGTAAATGCCATGGCACAAATAGCTGCAATAGCTGCAATCGATGATACAGAATATCTTGAGAAAACGTCTCACCTCACACAGCAGGGCTGCCAGTTTTTAACCGATGAAATAGAAAAATTGGGCTTCGAAACCGTCCCCTCAGCCGCCAATTTTATTATGGTTAAAATAGGGGAAGGGCGACGATGGTTCGAAGATCTACAAAGAGAGAAAGTCATCGTAAGACCCCTTGATGGATACGGTTTACCGGATCATATACGGATTACAGTTGGTACATTGAAACAGAATAAACGAACTGTAGAAGCAATCCGTTTTATACAGCAAAAACGATAAATCTTCTTTTTTCGCTAAGGGTCTTGACTCAGTGACGGTAACCGCTAGGATGTCGGCTCTTTTTTGGGGGCGATTAGCTCAGTTGGCTAGAGCACCTCGTTTACACCGAGGGGGTCGGGGGTTCGAGTCCCTCATCGCCCACCAATTTAATATCATCTATTTTTTTTC
>DOEU01000011.1 GCA_003532555.1 Verrucomicrobiota bacterium
CTCCCTCCTACTAGAAAACGGTTGCATCGGCCACCTACCCGAAATTCTCGATGGGAACACCCCACACACCCAACGGGGCTGCGCCGCACAAGCTTGGAGCGTCACCGAACTCTACCGCGTCTGGAAACAACTAACACAGTAACTTTTTTCTTTGCACTGAACTCACTATACAAGAGGTAAGTACCACCCATATTCCCTCCACTCAAAGCTATGGATTTTACCAATTCTTCAAACCCTAATTTTAATCCAAAGAAGATTAATAGAATAAGCTACGAACGGTCTGTTAGAACTAACCCAACAAGCGCAAAAACCCCTATTTTCCTTGCACTCAGCCCCACACCCTGATTCACTTTAAATGAAGTGAATGGTGAATAAATTGCTGAGCGATCCAAAAAAAAAATCGAATCCGCGTATTCTCATTGTCACTCCGGAAATAACCTACCTTCCGGAAGGCATGGGAAACATGTCCAATCAACTCTCCGCTAAAGCCGGAGGACTTGCCGATGTCTCTGCCTCACTCGTCTCCGCACTGCACGAACTCGGTGCCGATGTACACGTCGCACTCCCCCACTACCGTAAAATGTTTCATGTCGATATCGGTGGGTTCATCAACGATGAACTCCTCATTTACAAAAGCAAACTCCCCGAAGACCGCATTCACCTCGCCGAAGACCGCATCTTTTACTACCAAGATCGCGTCTATACCAATACCGATGCTATTGACCTCAAAATCGCCCTCGCCTTCCAGCGCGAAATTATTAACAACATCATCCCCACCGTAAAACCCGATCTCATCCATTGCAACGACTGGATGACTGGACTCATCCCCGCCGAAGCCCGCGCTCTCGGCATTCCGAGTCTCTTCACTTTCCACAACATCCATACCGTTAAATCCACTCTCGAAGTCATCGAGGAAAGCGGCATCGATGCTGCTGAATTTTGGAGTAATCTCTTTTTTGAAAACCCGCCCTTCAACTACGAAGAGAGCCGCAATCAAAACCCAGCAGACTATCTCTGTAGCGGACTCTTTGCCTCCCACTTTATCAACACTGTTAGCCCCACCTTTCTGCGAGAAATCGTGAACGGGCAGCACGACTTTGTCCCCCCCCATATTCAAACTGAAGTCGCCGGAAAATTTAATGCAGGCTGCGCCACCGGAATCCTAAACTCACCCGACCCCTCGCTCAATCCCGCCACCGACCGCCACCTCATCGAAACCTATACCCCCGACACTCACGCTCCCGCAAAAAAATCGAATAAATATCATCTTCAAGAACGCCTCGGTCTCGAACAAAACCCCCAAGCACCCCTATTCTTTTGGCCCTCCCGCCTCGACCCCGTACAAAAAGGATGCCAACTCCTTGCCGATCTACTCTTTCACGTCATTGACCGCTACTGGGAAGACGGCGTACAAGTCTGCTTCATCGCCAACGGCGCCTATCAAAACGTCTTTCACGACATCGCCAACAGCCATGAACTCCACCAACGCATAGCCGTCTGTAATTTTGATGAAACCCTTTCTCATCAAGCTTTTGCAGCCTCCGACTTCATGCTTATGCCCTCTCTCTTTGAACCATGTGGACTCCCCCAAATGACCGCCTCAATCTACGGCTCACTGCCCATCGTCCGCAACACTGGCGGGCTTCACGACTCCATCAGCCCACTCGACCTCAAAGCCCAAACTGGCAACGGCTTTCGCTTCAATAACTACGACACCGGTGGCCTCAGCTGGGCCATTGATCAAGCCATGCAATTTCATCGGCTCAAACCCGCCACCAAAGCACGTACACTCCAACGCGTCATGACCGAAAGTCAACAACGCTTCAATCACACCGTCACCGCCCAGGGATATATTGATATTTATCAAAAAATGCTCCAACGCCCCCTAATACAAGAAAACTTCAGCAGCTACGGAGTGGATACACCATGAACCGGTATAAACGCACCAAATTAAACCAAGACCCCCTTTTGCAACCCTATATAGCCGATCTAAAACGTCGAGCCGAACACATTCAAGATCTTGAAAAACGCCTCACCCAAGACCACATGAGCCTCGATGAATTTGCCAATGCGCACGAATATTTTGGACTGCACAAACGTAAGGATAAATGGGTTTTTCGTGAATGGGCACCCAACGCCACCGCTCTCTATCTCATTGGCGACTTCACCAACTGGGCCATTCAAGAACCCTTCGCACTCAACTACGGAGATCAAGCCGGCGTCTGGGAAATCGAACTCCCCCTAGAAACCATCCAACACGAAGACCTCTACAAACTGCAAGTATTTTGGCCCGGAGGCAACGGCGAGCGGATTCCAGCTTACGCCCGGCGTGCCGTTCAAGATCCACAAACCCACATCTTTTCTGCCCAAGTCTGGGATCCTCCCACCCCCTACGCCTGGAGCCATTGCCACCCACAAAAACGTATTCGCGACCCCCTCATATACGAAACCCACATCGGCATGGCGCAAGAAGATTCTAAGATTAGCACCTACACAGAATTTCGTGAACATACTCTGCCCCGCATCATTCAAGCCGGATACAACACCATTCAACTTATGGGTATTATGGAACACCCCTACTACGGCTCCTTCGGCTATCACGTCTCCAACTTCTTCGCCGCCTCCTCCCGATTCGGCACCCCCGAAGAACTCAAACAACTCATTGACTCCTGTCATCAAGCCGGCATCGCAGTCATCATCGACCTAGTTCACGCCCACGCCGTCAAAAACGAAACAGAAGGGCTATCCCGCTTCGACGGTACCCCCTATCAATATTTTCACGCCGGCGAACGCGGCAACCACCCAGCTTGGGACTCCCGCTGCTTCGACTACGGCAAACCCGAAGTTCTCCACTTTCTTCTCTCCAATGCCCGCTACTGGATCGACGAATTCAACCTTGACGGCTTCCGCTTCGACGGCGTCACTAGCATGCTCTACCACCACCACGGACTCGGTGCCGCCTTCACCGACTATCACGCCTACTTCGACGGCAACCTCGATTTAGATGCCCTCGCATATCTTGCCCTCGCCAACAAACTCATCCACGCCATCCGCCCCCATGCCCTCACAATTGCCGAAGACGTCTCAGGGCTCCCCGGCATTGGCGCCTCCGAAAAAGAAGGTGGTTGCGCCTTCGACTTCCGCCTTGCCATGGGCATCCCTGACTGCTGGTTCAAACTCGCCAAAGACATTCCTGACGAAGCCTGGAACCTCGGCTGGCTCTATCACGAACTCACCAGCCACCGTACCGATGAGCACGTCATTTCTTACCTAGAATCCCATGACCAAGCGCTCGTCGGCGGAAAAACCTTCATTTTCGAACTAATCGACAAAGAAATGTATTTCAACATGCACGCCAGTGCCAGTAATCTCACTGTCGATCGCGGAATCGCCCTCCATAAAATGGCACGCCTCATCACCTTTGCCACCGCCGACCATGGCTATCTCAACTTCATGGGCAACGAATTCGGACACCCCGAGTGGATCGACTTTCCTCGCGAAGGTAACGACTGGACCCATCACTATGCCCGCCGACAATGGTCTCTACGGGATAACATCGACCTTAAATTCAATCAACTCGGCAACTTCGACCAAGCCATGCTTCAGCACCTCAACAAAGCCGATCACTTCAAATATGACACCCACCTATGCCACATCCACGAACAAGATAAAATCATCGCTTTCGAGCGCGGTAAACTTCTTTTCTGTTTCAACTTCCATCCAAATCAATCCCAACCGAATTA
>DOEU01000103.1 GCA_003532555.1 Verrucomicrobiota bacterium
AATACCATATTAGGCCGATTTTCACTCCATGCCGCCGAAGCAAACGCTAATTGGCTCGCTACAAAAACAACCACCATACATCCTAATAACTTCATCAATTTATATTCCCTCAGAGTAAAATCCCTACCCGAACTGACGATATCTGAAAAGCCTAAAAAGTTTTTTCCCCTACATAAATGCTGCCTGCCTACGAAAATATCCAAAAAAACGTTCGCGATTAACTGCCTACAAGGGTTGTAATTACTTCTAAATCCCGATATGAACCCGAACATATCTACATGAATGTTACCCAGCTCATAAAGACCTTATTTGAAATTGCGCTCATGGGCGCCTTTGCTTTTTCACTCATCTATTTTGTGATCACGCTTTTTGCCCTAGTTCATGCACAACTAAGACCCAAGCCCGCCCGAAGAACGCTTATTAAAAATGCCCCAAGAATCACTGTACAAATTCCCACCTATAATGAGATCGCCGCTTTAAATTGCGCCGAACGTTGTTTGCAGTTTGATTACCCCAGCGAACGCCTACAACTTATCATTGGCGACGACAGTAACGATCCAGACATCTCCCAACGGATCGATGCGTTCGCCAAAAAAAATCCCCGTATTGAAATCAGTCGCCGTGGCGACAATGTCGGTTATAAGCCCGGAAATCTCAATGCCATGCTGCCAAAATCTACCGGAGAATACCTCCTCATCCTCGACTCCGACTTCCTTCCCAAGCGCGACTTCCTTGCCCGCCTTGTCGAGCCCGTCATTGAAGATTCCGAACTGGCTGGGGTCCAAGCCGGCTGGCGCATCCTCAATGTTCATAACAACCTCAGCACCCTGATGGGAACGGGGATCGTAAATGTCGTTCACGCCATCCTCATGCCCTTCATGTATCAAGTCACCCAAAACGCCATCTTTTGCGGCTCTGGAGAACTCGTTCGCAAAAAAGACCTCATCGAACTTGGCGGATGGACCGAAGGTTCCCTCACCGAAGATGTCGACTATTCTCTGCGCCTAATCGCCGCCGGGAAACGAATTGCCTATCTCAACCATGTCCGCATTCGATGCGAAGTTCCCTATAACGCACATGACCTCTTTCGACAACAAATGCGGTGGGCCTACGGTGTCGTACGGGCCTTCATGTTGCACTTTCGCAACGTCCTCCGCTCTCGCCTCATTCAAAAACGCGTCAAAATCGCCACACTCATCTTTAGCAGTGGCTATATCATGATCTCATTACTCCTACTCACCACCATCTTCGGCCTGCTTAATATGATTTGTGGCTTACTCGGCTTTGACCCCGCAACCGCCGTCTCATCCACCTATACCATCGGCTGCTTAATCTACGATAGCACCCTCAGTCTTCTCTTAACCGGAGGCATGCTCCTCTCTTCACTTGCCGCCTGCTTCATAAACGGCTTTGGATTCCGCAACCTCGGACGCCTATTCTTTGCGGCCTTAACCATTGGCTTCATCTGCATGTTTTTCGTCGGTCGCGGCATCTTTACCGCCTGGCTCGGGCTTCCCATGAAATGGTTCATGCTAAAAAAAGCAGGGAACGAACGGGCTCGATGAAATCGCAACATTACAACCTACACGGAACCGGAGGCTCGAAGCTGGGAATCCCAACATCGCCCAACATCCCCCACAAAAGCGAACGCCTTGCCTTGCAAAGAAAACTAAACCCTGATTCTATTATCGTCTAATTGAATGGCTACAACAGAACCCTCAAATGAAACGTACCTGCGCCCATTGGAAATGCCGCCATAAATCCGTTCCTCTCGGAGAGAAAACGCTTGTAATGGGCATTCTTAACACCACGCCCGATTCCTTTTCAGATGGAGGGAAACACTATCTATATGCCGCCGCATGCGCCCAAGCAGACTCTCTGGTCCAACAAGGCGCTAACCTAATTGATGTCGGTGGTGAATCCACTCGGCCCGGCGCCGAGCCCGTATCGGCTCACGAAGAAATCGAACGAACCCGACCCATTATTGACCACATTCGCAGAACCTACCCCGACCAATTGATCTCTATCGACACCACCAAAGCGACCGTTGCAGAAGCTGCCCTTAACGCAGGCGCCGATATTATAAATGATATCTCCGCCCTGCAACACGATCCTGACATGGGACCCCTTGCTGCACACACACAAGCGGGCGTCGTTCTGATGCATAAACAAGGCACACCCCAAGTCATGCAGAAGAACCCAGCCTATCAAAACGTCGTTGAAGACGTCAGGAAGTATTTAAACAACCGGCTTCAAGCAGCAACTGAAATCGGCATCGCCTACCAATCCTGCATCATCGACCCTGGCATCGGTTTTGGGAAAACCCTTGAACACAACCTCGACCTTCTCCGCAACCTCGCTCGCTTGACCGAAATTGCCCCCGTTCTCGTTGGCCTTTCCCGGAAACAATTTATCGGAACTCTCACGCAAAAAGTGAACCCCGCCGGCCGACTTGTAGGCAGTCTTGCCGCTGCCGCCTATGCCCTCTCACACGGTATTCATATTTTGCGCGTTCATGATGTAATCGAAACTTGCGAACTCACCTATGTATTCGATAGACTATTAAAAGATGAAAATTATGCTCTGGATGGAACAATTTAATACCCCTGGTAATGAAGGCTGGCTTGAGATTGCCATTCTTGCCACCCTCATCTACACCCTCTTTCGCTTTCTAAAAGGAACCCGCGGCTCCTCTATTTTCACAGGTCTTCTCGTTTTATTAGGCGCCCTGTATGCTATTACCAGCATTGTTAGCCTAGATGTATTAAATTGGCTTCTCTCGCGACTCACGCTGTATCTATCACTCGCCCTCATCATAATTTTTCAACCAGAAATTCGCCGAGCCCTTGCCAGGCTCGGGCGTCAACCCTGGCGCAAGAACAGTTTAAATACACAAAAAAGCCTTGTAACACCAATCACACAAGCCGTTAAAACGCTCTCTGATCAGAAAATTGGCGCCCTGATCGCTATTGAGCGTGAAATTGGAACGCGAGCTATTCAAGACAGCGGTACCCCCCTCGCGGCAATGGTCTCCGCCGAACTACTCACCTCCCTGTTTTTCCCGCGATCCCCTCTCCATGATGGCGGCGTTATTATAGCTGGTGAATCGATCCGCGCGGCAGGGTGCCTCTTCCCGCTATCACAAAAAGATCAAATACAAAAAACACTCGGCACCCGCCATCGGGCCGCTATCGGCATTACCGAAGAGACCGATGCTGTCGTCGTCGTCGTCTCGGAAGAGACCGGTGCCATTTCCCTTGCTTACAACGGAAAACTTCGCCGCGGCCTCACCGAAGAGCGTTTCCAGCGTATGCTCTCCTCCATGCTTGGCCGCAAACAAACCGGCCTCACTCGTTTTCGAGAAAAAATTGACTCAGGCGAAGTTCCTATCGCCGAAGCTGCCGACTCGATCATCCCACCCACAAACAGAGGCTCTGATGGATAAATTAAGCCAACTCTTAAAATATATCTGGCAAGACAAGTGGCTCATCCTGCTAAGTTTGGCATTAGCGTTTGTTAGCTGGCAACGCATACACCGTACCATTGGCTATGAAACCACCCTGTCTCATATTCCGATCGAATTGATTGCCCCAGAAGGATGGTCCTTGCTGAGCAGCTCGCTCGACGATGTCAGCATCACCCTCCGAGGCTCGCAAGAAGAAATCCGACTGCTCAACAAAGATAACCTTCGCGTGATTATCCCTCTTCCAGAGCCTAATGCCCAAAACGAAGCTGCTATTCGATTTTCCAAAACCCATCTATTAAATCCCTCAAACGCCCGCCTTATTCGTTTTAACCCGCCCCAAATTCATGTCAGCTTCGATCAAACCACAGAAAAATTAATTCCTGTTAAGGCCACCTTTACCGGCAACCTTCGCGAAGGGCTCGAAATTGTGCAAGCTACCTGCAAGCCCGCCGGCGTGCAGGTTCGCGGCGCCAAAAAAATGATAGATGCGCTCGAGCGTATCGAAACCCAGCCGATTTTGCTCGATCGCCAGCCCACTAGCTTCATGGAAACCGTCGGCCTCGCCCTCCCCGATACCCCTGGAATTAGTGCAGCGATCCAGCGCATTGATGTGCGCATCGAAATCAATGAACAGCTCCGTACTCGTCAATTTCTCAACGTCCCCTTGCGCGTGCTCAATGCCCCCAACAATGGGGCCTCCATCGCCTTAGTTCCCGAAACCATTAATCTTGCCCTCTCAGGCGCCCGACAAAAAGTAGACCGGATTCGCCCTGAAAACATCACCGCCTATGTTCGATGTGATCAATTAGATGCCAGCACCACCTATGACCTTCCCGTACAAGTAGACCTCCCCGAGGGAATTATTTTGAACAGTACTGAGCCAAGTGTAATCAAAGTTTCCATTAGCTTCGCCCCATAGAGGCCCGTATGAAAAAATATATTCTCCTCATCACCTTCGCCGCTGCTGCATGGGGCAACGCCCAAAATAATGCAACCGCAACGGTTCCCGATGAGCGCATTGAAATGCTCCAGCGCATAGGAGATATCTATTTTCAAGACGGCGATATTGAAAATGCATTAGAAACCTATCAACGTATTCTTGTTATTGATCCAGACAACAAACCCGCACGCTCCCTTATCGGCTTAATTTACTTCAATACAAGCCGCTACAAAGATGCCGTCGAGAATATGGTCGCTCTCGTCGAAGATTACCCAGAAGACTTTCAAACCCTTAATAATTTAGCTTGGGTCTATGCCACTTCTAAAGATAATGCCTATCGCAATGCGGAAAAAGCCCTCGAGCTCGCCCAGCAAGCTTTGGTCCTCGCGCCATATGATCACCACGTTTGGAGCACCCTCTCAGAAGCCTACTATGTAGCCGGCGAATATGAGAAAGCCAACCGATCGATCCTCCACCTTGTTAACCTTGCAACCAGCAGCGACGCTAAAATTACAGAAGCAACGGTTCAAACCTACAATAATCAGATTCAAAAATGCAGGCGCGCAATCGAAGCCGAAGCATTACTTCGCGAAGATCAGTAAACTATAAGGCCAAGTGCAATAAACCCCGCACCTACAAGCGCCTTCATTCCAAGTGCAAAGCGATACAATTCCTCATACTCTAAAAGCCACTGGTGCATCTGACGAAACCGCCATGGCGCCATCAGAAAAACAATACCAACCACGACCCAGCTATACGCCATCGCAGAAATAATTTGGAAATAAGGGCGATCTGAAAAAACCGCCACCTGCGTGATTGGAACGGCTATCAAACAAAGCAACCCACCCAAAGCCCGAGCTGCCAGCAGCTCCCTCAGACACGTCACACTGCCGATAAACACCAGTGGCGCCAAAACATAGATGAAATTTTTATACCCATTCAATCCCCCCATATTCATCAGCAAGGCTTCACGAGCGCCCAACCAACAACATAGCCCTGCCAACACCCACCCTGCATACCGACTTCGCGGAAAACTTCGGATCACGCCCCTCAATAGATCCGCGCGCACCAACCCCACTCCTGCTATTACTATGGCAAGCCCCCCAATCAAGATTGTTATCTCTGATAAACTCATATGGAACAAAATGCCCATTCCCCAACTCACTGACAAGCTCAAAGAAGTGCCTCGCAGTATATGCTGCTTTATACGCTTGATCTAAAGCCCCAGAGATTTCATGCTAGGATCATGAATCAGATAACCCACGTTTTTGTTTCAGGCTGCTATGATGTACTCCATGCTGGTCATCTTCAATTTTTCAAAGAGGCCAAAGCCCTCGGCACACACTTAACTGTAAACTTTGCCTCTGCCAATGTGCTTCTCAACCATAAGCAACGCGTCAGCAGTCTCCCCGACGAACACAAGCAAGCACTTCTCGAAGCGATGGAAATAATCGATGAAGTCTGCATTGGGGATGATCCTGATCTCGGCCTAGATTTTAAGAGTAATTTTCTTCGCACAAAACCC
>DOEU01000023.1 GCA_003532555.1 Verrucomicrobiota bacterium
CCCCGCCCCCAATCACCTCACCGGCACCTTTATGAGCGCCACCTATCAATTGCCCCCTCGCCACCGAAACGCCATTGCCGCATGAAAATTCCCATCCCAAAAATCACCATCGCTATTCCCCTCTACAACGCACAAGAACACATCGCTCAAACCCTTCAATCCGTCCTAAATCAAACCTTCACCGATTTCGAATGCATCATCCTCAACGACCAATCTACCGACCACTCCCTCTCTATCATCAAGCAATTCAATGACCCACGCCTCCACATCATCACGCACCCCCAACGCCTCGGCTTCTTCGGCAACTGGAACGCCTGCCTTAACCACCTCCGTGGGACGTACGGAAAAATCCTACCCCACGACGACCTCCTTGAACCCACTTGCCTGCAAAAGCAAAACGATATCCTCGATCAACACCCACACGTCACCCTCGTGCACAGCGGACGCCATATCATCAATCCTGCTGGAAAAAACATCACTACACGGCGACCTCGAGAAACCGAAGGTATTCAGTACCAAACCCAAAGCCTCCGGCATATCGTCCGCTCCGGAACCAATCCTATCGGCGAACCCGCCGCTGTTCTCTTTCGGAACGCCGCCGCCCAACAAATCGGCCTCTTCAGTGAAACCGACATCTTCAGTATAGACATCGACTACTGGAGCCGTCTGCTCAGTGTTGGTCCGCGCTATGTCCTACCCGAAATCCTCTGTTCCTTCCGCGTCTGGCCAGGCTCAGCCTCCGTCAGCCTCCACGGCTCCCAATCTCAATCCATGCGCACATTCTACCATCGCCTCAATCAACAATTCCCCGGACATATCAACCCTAAAGACCTCCGTATCGGGGCCGTAAAAAGCAAACTAAACGAACTTGCTCGCGGCCTTTTCTACCGCTGGATGAGACTAAAAAGCCACTAGCTATTTATTGTATCAACTCACGAAACCCTCTAATGTTTCGTCATATGGATACCTTAATTTCAGAACGCTCCATCTCTATCATCGTGCCCTTCCTCAATGAAGAGGAAAATCTACCTTTGCTCTATCAACGTCTTATCGCCCTCTTCGATCAACTTCCCCACCAACTCGAACTTCTCTTCATCGATGATGGTAGTACCGACCACAGCCTCGAATGGGTCAAACTAACAGCACAAAACAACCCCGCCCTCAAATATATCCAACTCTCCCGCAACTTCGGCCACCAACGTGCCATCACCGCCGGTATGCACCACTGCACCGGCGATGCTGCCATCATTATCGACGCCGACCTCCAAGACCCCCCCGAAGTCATCGCCGATCTTATTGCCAAATGGCAGCAAGGCTACCATGTCGTCCACGCCGTCCGCTCCGAGCGCAAAGGCGAAACGCCTCTCAAAAAAGCACTCGCCCACATCTTTTACCGTCTTATGAGCCAGATCACCGAAGTGAAAATGACCGTCGACGCCGGTGATTTCCGCCTCATCGACCGAAAAGCTCTCAACGCCCTCAACAGCCTGCCAGAACAACACCGCTACATGCGCGGACTTGCCGCATGGATCGGCTTTCGTCAAACCACTGTCGAATACATTCGCGAAGCTCGCCACGCCGGTGTCACCAAATACCCCCTCGTCAAATCCATCGCACTAGCCCTTAACGCCATCACCTCCTTCAGTGGCACCCCTCTCCGTCTCATCTTCTACCTCGGCAACCTCCTCTGCATCCTCTCCCTTATCATCGCTATCTACCTCTTCATCGTCTGGACCCTCATCCAACAAAATCCACCCCCCCACGCCGGCACCACCTACCTCACCCTCGCCATCTTCTTCGTCTCCGGCCTCCAGATGCTCTGCATGGGCATCCTCAGCCAATACATCCGCCGCGTCTTCGACGAAATCAAAGACCGCCCCCTCTACCTCATTCACGAAACCAACCTGAAAGATCCATCATGAACATCGTCGCCATCATTCCCGCCCGCGGAGGTTCCAAAGGCATTCCCCATAAAAATCTACTTCCCCTTACCGGTACGCCTCTTATTGTTCACTCCATTCAAAGTGCCACTGCATCTGAACACATCAACCAAGTTATCGTCAGCACCGACGACCCTACAATTGCCCAAACCGCCCAAACCGCCGGAGCACGCATCATCCAGCGCCCCTCCGAACTCAGTTTGGACACCGCCACCTCCGAATCCGCCCTACTTCATACTCTCGAACAACTTGAAGAACAACCCGACCTCCTTGTATTTCTCCAATGCACTTCCCCCCTCACCACTCCCGAAGACATTGATCGCTGTATTAACACCCTCCTCAAAAACAACGCCGACTCCGCCTTCTCTGCCACCCCCTCCCACCGCTTTCTATGGAAACATCCTCAACAAGCAACTGGCATCAACCACGACCCCGCCCACCGCCAACGCCGACAAGATCTAGAACCTGAATATGCCGAAAACGGCGCCATTTACGTGATGCGCACCGAAGGTTTCAAACAACACCAGCATCGCTTCTTTGGCACCACCGTCCTCTCCGAAATGCCCGCCATCCGCTCATGGGAAATCGACACCCCCGAAGACATCACCATCATCGAATCTCTGCTATCCGCTCAATCCCAAACCGACACCACTCACCTGAGCAACCTTCCCACATCCATTAAAGCCGTTGTCTTCGACTTCGATGGCGTATTCACCGACAACGGCGTCTACCTCTCTCAGGAAGGTCTCGAAACCGTCCGCTGCGACCGCGGCGACGGCTGGGGCATCGGCAACCTCCACAAAGCCGGCATCCGCATGGCCGTCATGTCCTCCGAAATCAACCCTGTCGTCGCCAAGCGGTGCGAAAAACTAAAACTTGAGTGTTTTCATAAGCTCGAAAACAGCAAATACGAATGTTTCCAAATCTGGTGTCAGCAACACCAGATTGACCCCAAAAACGTCATCTTCATAGGCAACGACGAAAATGATATTGATTGCCTTCAAGCGGCCGGCTGCGGCGTTGTTCCTGCCGATACCCATGCCTCAACCCTCCCCTACGCCGATCTCATCCTCACCCGCAACGGCGGCCACGGCGCCGTCCGCGAACTCTGCGACCTCATTTTAGAGAAACAACATCATGCATAGTCAGCCTCCAAAAGTAATCGCCGAAGTCGGCTGCAACCACAAAGGTGATATGGAAATCGCCCACGAACTCATCCTCACCGCCGCCATCTTCTGCAAAACCGATGTCGTCAAATTTCAAAAGCGCTGCAACAAAGAACTTCTCACACCCGAACAGTATACAGCCCCCCACCCCAACCCCATGCACGCTTATGGCGAAACATACGGTGCCCACCGCGAATTTCTTGAACTCGACCTTGATCAACACCGACAGCTCAAAAGTTGGTGCGAAGAGTACGGCATCATCTACAGCACCTCTGTATGGGACACCACCTCCGCCAAAGAGATCACCCAGATCAATCCATCGCTCATTAAAATTCCCTCCGCCTGTAACCTCCACTGGGACATGCTCAACTACCTCTGCGAAAACTACAGCGGCGAAATCCACCTCTCCTTCGGCATGACCACACAAGAAGAGGAGAAACAAGTCATCGAATTCTTTACCCAACGCCAACGCAACCAAGATCTCGTCATCTACAGCTGCACCTCCGGCTACCCCGTCGCCTTCGAAGACATCTGCCTCTTTGAAATCACCCGCCTACGCGAACAATTTTCCGAACAAGTCAAAGCCATCGGCTTCTCCGGTCACCACCTCGGCATCGCCGCCGACACCGCCGCCATGACGCTCGGCGCCGAATGGGTTGAGCGCCACTTCACCCTCGACCGCACCTGGAAAGGCACCGACCACTCCGCCTCCCTCGAACCCGACGGAATGCGCAAACTCGCCCGCGACCTACGCCACGTCCACCGCGCCCTCAACCACAAAGCCACCGAGCTACTACCCGTCGAACAAATCCAACGCGACAAACTCAAATTTAAGAAGCACTAACATGCTCAGTGATCGCTATAAAAACGACCAAAAACCCCTTTTAACGCTCACAAAACAACAACAACTTCAAAAAGAGCGTATCCAGCAACATATTGATGAGAAATTCTATACGTTTGAAGAGCCACCGTGTCTAATTTGCAACAATCCTAGTGTTGAAATCCTTGCCGAAAAAGACCGCTACGGTCTTCCCTGCTCCACCGCAATTTGCCAATCATGCGGACTGATCCAGACTACTCCTCGCATGAATCAATCCTCCTACAATCATTTTTATAACGACGATCATCGCAACCTATATGTCGGAGCTCAATCTCCTGACTTAACGTATATAAACAGTCGAATTAAAGCCGCTGAAAAAACTACTACTTATCTCGCAGAGCATCTTTCCCTCTCAGGTATTCGCATCTTAGAAATTGGTTGTGGCATCGGCGCACTTCTCTACACCCTGCAAAAAAGGGGAGCACTGGTGGAGGGTATTGATCTTAGTGAAACGTATCTAGAAGCTGGAAAAAATCACTTCAACCTGAATCTTCACACCACAGATCTATTCCAGCTAACCCCCTCTACAACCTATGATCTAATTATCTACTCAGATGTATTTGAACATCTCCTTGACCCTGCCGCACATCTACAACAATGCAAAAAACTACTTGCCGAAAACGGAACCTTGTTTATCAAAGTTCCTGGTGTCAAAAATATCATGCGACCCTATTTAAACGATTTTCTTCGTATGCTTCAAAATGCTCACATTACCTATTTCTCAGCGGATACACTCACCAACCTACTATCTCAAAATCAATTCTCTCCACTGCATTGCAACGAACAGATTATGAGTTTATGGAAACCCCATTCTCAAGCTGCTCCCGCCATCACAAACTACTTCACTCAAACCATACGATTTCTCAAAAAGAAAGAAAATCAACACCTCTTACGCAACGTCCTTTCGATCGCCTACAATGTAAAAAACAAACTAATCAGATAAGCCAAATGCCCACTCTCCAAACCATACTTAATCAACTCTACTGGATCAAACAACGAGCCTCTTACTCACTTTTTCCAAATCGTATTCTCGAAGAGATAGATCCGCTTAAAGAGACACCCATCCCTCCTGAAGCACCGCACATCGGACATATCGCCATGTATACCACAGGCAATGCCGGCGACACCCTGCTTCCGCTAACCGTACGAGACGCATTTACCCGCGAAAACCCCATCAATTGGAAAGGCATTCACGCGCATCGTGTTGTTAACCAGCGTGTTTTAAAAACCCTTCAAGAACAGGACGGTCTGCTCATCGGCGGCGGCGGACTCTTTCTAAACGACACCAATCCGAACAACCTAAGCGGTTGGCAATGGAGTTGCTCGTTAAAAACCCTCGAAAAAATCAATCGGCCGCTTGCCGTATTCGCAGTGGGTTATAACCGATTTCGTGGTCAGAAAGATTTTAAGCCAATCTTTCGTGATCATCTTCAGCTGCTCACAGAAAAATCCGTTTTTATCGGACTACGTAACTCTGGCAGTATCCAAGCCATCAAAAGCTACCTACCCGCACAACTTCATGCCAAAGTCCGTTATCAGCCATGCCCCACCACTCTCTTACACACCCTTTATTCAACCCCGCTGCAACTCGACTCAACTCAACCGCCCACCATCGCCATCAATACCGCCTTCGACCGCCTGGAACTTCGACTTGGTGATCAATATGCATATATTCTTAAGCAAATAGCACTTGCCTGTAAACAGCTCTCTCAAGACTACAAAATCGTTTACTACGCCCATGTAAAGAGTGACTACCAAATGATTCCATATCTCGAACGAGCTCACGTGCCTCATAGCATAGTAAATCTATTTAATGTGCCCGCTCAGACCATCATCAAAGCCTACCAAAAGCCAAGCCTTGTCATCGGCATGCGCGGTCATGCCCAAATGATTCCATTCGGTTGCACAACCCCCATTCTATCGCTCATATCACACGA
>DOEU01000104.1:0-300 GCA_003532555.1 Verrucomicrobiota bacterium
TATGCCATTGATTGAACGATTGGTGGCGCTATCAACTCGGGCATATAAGGGAGAGGATGCGATTGCCATGCGCGTAATATCGGATCATATCCGAACGCTTGCGCTTGCGATTTCGGATGGTGTTCTTCCATCAAACGACGGGCGGGGTTATGTGTTGCGGCGACTGCTCAGAAGGGCGGTTCGGTATGGACGGACTTTGGGCTTTGAAAAGCCGTTCTTGTGTGAACTCTTTCCGACGCTTGAGGGGCAATTGGGAAATATTTTTCCGGAATTGGTGAATCAGCGTGAGATGATTCTGCG
>DOEU01000104.1:630-756 GCA_003532555.1 Verrucomicrobiota bacterium
GCACTGCTTAGTGAAGAGGAGTCGTTTTCAAAAACGTTGGATCGAGGGCTTGCTCGATTTAAGGCGGTTACGGATTCGCTTCCGGCGGAAGGTGTATTCCCGGGAGATGAGGCATTTAGTTTATAT
>DOEU01000104.1:1078-8043 GCA_003532555.1 Verrucomicrobiota bacterium
ATATGATACATATGGATTTCCTTTTGATTTAACCGCGTTGATGGCTTCTGAAAAAGGGTTGGGTGTCGATGAGGATGCGTTCAATGAATTGATGGAGATGCAGCGCAAGCGGGCTCGGGCAGCGCGCTCGACGGGAGCTCAGAACGCTCAAATGGATTTGATTGCGGATTTGGTAGCACAGGGCGTGCAGTCCGAATTTATAGGCTACTCGAAAACGGTCTGTGATACAGAGATTGTAGCGGTAATTGATTCGCGGGCATTGGTACTTAAAGAGACTCCGTTCTATCCCGAGGGTGGGGGGCAACAGGGAGACCGGGGTGAGCTGAAAGGCGCTGGATTTGGCTTTGAAGTTCACGACACCCAAAAACCTGCGGATGGGATTATTTTACATATAGGGCGGGTTTTATACGGAACTCCTCAAGTGGGAATGAAGGTGATGGCAGGGATTGATCGCTATCGGCGGGGACAGATGCGCCGGAACCATACAGCTACGCATTTGTTGAATGGGGCTTTGCGAGATGTGGTGGATTCGTCAATTAAGCAAGCAGGTTCTTTGGTTAGCGGTGAGCGGTTACGTTTTGATTTTAATTATTTTGAAGCTATTCCGATTGAACAATTACAACGGATTGAACAGTTTGTGAATCATGAAATTATGCGTAATACAGAGGTAGAGACGTGTGAAATGGCGTTGGCAGATGTGCAGCAGGATCGCAGGATCCAAGCGGTCTTTGATGATAAGTATGGAGAGCATGTCCGAGTGGTGGGCATTGGTGAATTTTCACAAGAATTATGTGGTGGCACGCACGTCCAGTTGACGGGAGATATTGGTTCTTTCCGGATTGTATCTGAAAGTTCCGTGGCAGCGGGTGTTCGTCGAATTGAAGCGGTTACAGGTATGGAAGCGGTTGATTGGACGGCGGAAGAGCATGAGTTACTCATAGGCTTGAGCCAACGCTTGAGCGTGAAGCCGGATGAATTGCCAGGACGCATCCATCTATTGAGTAATCAACTTCGTGAGGCCGAGAAGCAGATCAAATTGTTGCAATCAAAGGCGGCGACTTCGCAGCTGGATTCGTATCTTGATCAGGTTGTGCAGGTTCAACATGTGCCTTTGTTGGCGGTTCATGTGGGCGAATTACCGATGGATGCTTTACGCCAAGTGCTTGATCAGCTTCGTCAAAAAATCACATCGAGTGTTTTAGTTGTTGCAAGTGTAAACGAAGGGAATGCGTGTTTTGCGGCGAGTGTTTCTCCGGAATGGGTTGAGAAAGGAGTACATGCTGGAAAGTTGGTTGGACAGGTGGCTGCAGTTGCGGATGGCGGGGGTGGGGGAAAGCCAGATAAAGCACAGGCTGGCGGAAAAGACGCATCTAAAATCGATTTAGCATTAAAGCAAGCTTCGGCGTATTTAGAGAGTGTATTGAAATAAGGAGTTATCGATGGCATTTACATTACAAATAGGAGAGCCCGCGCCGGCGTTTATACTTCCGGCAACAGATGGTACTTCATATGCATTAAGTGATTTTAAGGAAGAGACGTTGGTGCTCTTTTTTACCTGTAACCATTGTCCATATGTAACGGGTTCGGATGAACATACCCGAACGATTGCGGAGCGGTTTGCTTCGCAGGGAGTTCGTTTTGTGGGGATCAATTCGAATAGTAAAAATACATATTCAGAAGATGATTTTAATGGAATGGTTGCCCGCATGCAGGAGCACCAGTTTCCTTGGACTTATCTTTACGATCAATCGCAAGAGATAGCGATGGCATATGGGGCACTTCGAACCCCGCATTTTTATGTTTTTAACGAAGCGCGGCAATTAATTTATACGGGGCGTTCTATTGATACACCTCGTCATTGGCCAGATCATACAACAACCGAACTTATTGATGCGCTAGAGCAGCATCTTGCGGGGAATAAAATTGAGATCACGCTAACCAATCCGATTGGATGCAATGTAAAGTGGGATGGTCAAGAGAAGCATTGGATGCCTTCCGATGCCTGTGATCTTGTATAAGTGTGTTATCGCTGAATAATCTTATATGGCTTTGCATCTTGAAAATAAGCAGAAATATATTTATGCATAAAGGGTTATTAATTGTAGGAGAATATAGATGATAAAATATTTAAGTTGGTTAATGCTGGCGGCGGTTTTGGTTGTTACAGGATGTGGAGTTCCCCAAGAGGAACATGATGCGGCGGTTACTCAATTGCAAACCGAGCGAGCCAATTTAGAGGAAATGTTAAATGGAAAAATTTCTGATTTGGAAAGCGTGGTGAAGTCGGAGAAGGCGAAAGGCAAATCGATGCGTTTGCAGCTGGATAGTACAGAGCGCAAATTAAGAGAGTCGCAGAAAAAAGCTATTTCGGCGGCAAAAGATGCGGCGAAAGTGAAGGCGCAAGTAACCTCATTGGAGCGAGAAGTGAGTCGGGCAGAGTCAACAGCGAATCGAGTTAAAGATCAATTGTCGAGTGTGCAAGAACAAGCTAAAACGGTAGAGGACGACCGCAATGAATTGCAACGTCGGCTGGATATGCTCATGAATAACATGAGCGGGTTATCGAACTCTGGTGCACTACCTGATCCTATTGAATCGGACGTGATGGATGCGGGTGCGGAGGCACTGGTTCTGAGTGGAGATAATACCGATTTAGAATTTTTACCGGTACACGAGAAAGCACGCGTTTTATTAGAACGCATGAAAGCAAAGTAGTCGGCGATGCAGTTGATGAATATAAGCCTGTCCAGCGGTTTTTGGGCAGGTTTTTTATGGAATCTGAATGAGACTGTGGACGGGAAGGTCGTTGAGACGACGGCGTCCTTCTAGGGGTATAATTTCAAGAAGAAAAGTGGCGCCAATGAGTTGAACGTCAAAGTGAGATTGGATGATTTGCTGGGCTGCAGATACTGTGCCTCCAGTTGCGAGCACATCATCGATGAGAAGTACGCGCTGATGGGGCTGAAAGGCATCGGTCTGGATTTCGAGTGCATCGGTTCCATATTCAAGATCGTAGGATTGTTGATAAACGGTTCCAGGAAGTTTATTAGGCTTACGAATCAAAACGGTTCCGCAACCGAGTGCATATGCGAGGGCAGACCCAAAGATGAAGCCGCGGGATTCTATGCCTGCAATTATATCGATAGCGTCATTTTGGTGATGTTTTTGTAGTGTTAGAATTGTGTTCTTGAAATAGATGGGATCTTGAAGAAGTGGTGAAATATCTTGAAATTGGATGCCGGGTTTTGGGAAGTCAGGAATAGTTCTGAGGACTTTTTTAAGTGAGTTCATCATTTTCTTTCATCATAATTGCAGGAAGTGCACGGAGGCTTCATTGCCAACCGGTGAGAAGTGTGCTATGTTTTGGGTCATGAATAAATCTATTTTCTTGAGTTTGCTATTGGTGTTAGGCGCGGAGGCGAACAATTTTTTTGGCATTCCGATCTTAGGTGAACCTAAAGACCAGTTACATGCGGTGATCTATCAGTTAATGGAGGGGGATTATTCGAAGGCGAGTGCTTATCTTGAGCAAGTGAAAAAATCATCTCCAGAGGTAGGAGATTCTCTCGAGGTGGAGGATTTTACGATTCCGTGTGCGGATTGCGCTATTGAAGTGGAGCCCGAATGTGTGGGTTATGGGGGGCAATTAAAAGTATTGGATAATGTGGCGTTGCGCTATTTACAATACAAATTAGATGAAGGCCTTGAGGAAGAGCTTGCGTTGGATAAGGCATGGGAGCGGGCGCATGGGGCATTTATTGATCGCGCAAATCAGGTTTTATCGAGAGAGGTTTTTCAAGGGCGTTTGATTGCGATTATTGAGAATGAGTTTGTGGTTCAGGATGCTAAGGGAGAGATGATTTTTTTGCAGGGAGGGAGAGTTGATGGATATGGACTAGGCGATCCGCTGGCTTGTTATTGTTGGCCGATGAAGGGGGTATCGAATTCGTATTCAGCGGCGGTGGGTGAATCGATTATGTTGCCGGTATATACGTTAAATTTGTGGTGGGACTATTGAGCTTAAAGGATCTAGGTTGGAGTGATCAATATGCGGCGCAGGTGGCAGGAGATCGGGACCTGAAGTTGCAGCCAGCTCGTGTGGTAGCGATTCATAAAGGAGCTTGTGATGTATCCAACGGAGAGAGGGTTCGCCCAGCAAAGATGACGGGGCGCTTACGGCATCGTGCGCAATCTCGTTCGGATTATCCAACAGTGGGTGATTGGGTTTTGGTTAAGGATTTTTCAGTCGGTGAATTTGGACGTGTTGAGCGGGTGTTGGAGAGGGGTTCGGTTTTGCGTCGGAAAAGTGCTGGAAGAACGTCTCGTGAACAGTTGGTTGCAGCAAACCTCGATCGGGTATTCATCGTTCAAGGTGTGGGTGCGGGATTCAGCTTAAAGCGTATTGAGCGATACTTGGTGATGGTGAATGAGAGCGGGATCGAGCCAATAATTATTTTGACAAAGCGAGATTTATTAGAGGCGGATGCGTGTGTAGAAGTGGAAGAGCTGGTTAAGAGCCATCTGCCAGGCGTTAGGGTTTTACTAATGAGTAACGAGACAGGCGAGGGGCTTGCTGCTGCCGTGGAACTGTTCGAGCCAAAATTAACGTGTTGTGTGATCGGTGTTTCTGGAGCGGGAAAATCAACGTTACTGAATCGTGTTTTGGGAGAAGATCGCTTGTTTACATTGCCGGTTCGGGAGTCAGATGGAAAAGGTGTTCATTCGACGACATGGCGGGAGTTGATTACGTTGGAAAATGGGGGTCATGTAATCGATACGCCGGGGATGCGCGAACTGGGCAACATGGAGGCTGAGAGCGGGATAGGTGAGACGTTTGAGGATATACAGGACTTAGCTGCGGGATGTCGCTTTAGTGATTGTGCGCATGTTAAGACAGAGGGGTGTACGGTGATCGAAGCGGTGGAGACAGGGGCATTACCTCAAGAGCGTTATGATCATTATGTTCGGTTGATGAGTGAGGCGGCCCTGTTTTCAGCTGGAATGATTGAGAAACAGGGGCAAGATCGACGGTTAGCTCGATTTAGAAGATCATTTCTAGAAGGTCGTGCAAAGTCGGAGGATGAAGGATGAAGTCTTTTGAAATCGAAATGCAGGTGCGGGATTATGAGTGCGATATCCAAGGGATTGTTAACAATGCGGTTTATCAAAATTATTTAGAGCACGCACGTCATGAGTTTTTACATTCGATGGGGTGCGATTTTAATCAATTACGGATGGATGGATGGGAGCCAGTGGTGATCCGGGCAGACATTCAATACCGAGCATCACTTCGACCCCGTGATCTTTTTCGCTCTATCGTTACGTTAAGGCGATCAGGTCGGCTTAGATTTATTTTTGAGCAAAAATTAATCCGGTCGGCGGATCAGTGCGTGTTGGTTGAGGCTGAAATTACTGGGGTTTTCACAAAAAATGGACGTCCCGTAGCACCTGATCCTTTAGAAAAAATAGTTGCCTAAGAGGTCTAAAATTTCTAGGATATGCTCATTCGGGAATTATATATCGATCAATAATCACCGAATATAAAAGTAAGGTTGGGCTTTGATCAACGTTTAGTCTTTGGAGGCGGAGCTAAAAGTGTCGGTCTTTTTGTGCCTACTTATTAAAAAAAACGGCTTTATGATGGAAAAAAAAAGAACAGTAAACGAATTTGGGCACGTTGAAGGTGAAGGGCTGTATCGGGCTGATTTTGAGCACAGCAGTTGTGGGATTGGCTTTGTTGCGAATTTGAAGGGGTGCAAAAAGCACGCCGTGATTTCCGATGCACTTGGCATGTTAGCCTGTATGGAGCATCGGGGAGGAACGGGCTTTGATGTGAAGAGCGGTGATGGAGCAGGGATTCTATTGCAGATTCCACATGCCTTGTTCGCTGATGTGTGTCCTAAGATCGGAATCGAGCTTCCGGCGGCGGGTGAGTATGGCGTTGGTATGACATTTTTTCCGCAGGATGAGCAACAACAGATGGCTTGTAAGAAGCTCATTGAGCATCACTTAGATATCTTTGGATTGCCTTTGTTGGGGTATCGCGTGGTGCCCGTTGACAGCAGTGATTTGGGTCGCGATTCGGCGGAAACAGAGCCCAGTATTCAGCAGATATTCATTGGGAAGCCGGAGAATATAAGTGCGGAAGAGTTTGACAGAAAATTATTCGTGTTTCGAAAATATACCGAACGGGTTGCTAATCAAGAAGTGGATGGAATCGGCTCGGAAGGGCTGAATATCATTTCATGCTCGTACAAGACAATTAATTACAAGGGGCAGTTAATCACGGAGCAGGTTCCAACCTATTTTCTGGATCTACAAAATGAAATCACGACGAGTGCGATTGCATTGGTGCATTCTCGATTTTCTACAAACACATTCCCTTCGTGGAAATTAGCGCAGCCTTTCCGATACATTGCGCACAATGGTGAGATCAATACGAACAAGGGTAACATTAATTGGATGCGTGCCCGAGAGGTGTTGCTAACGTGTTCTGCGTTCAGTCGCGATGAGTTGGATATGATTTTCCCGATTTGTGATTTAGCTGCATCGGATAGTGCTAATTTAGATATGGCGATTGAGATGTTGGTTTTGAGCGGGCGATCATTGCCTCATGTGTTGATGATGTTGATTCCTGAAGCGTGGCAAAACGATAAGAATATGGCAAAAGCTAAAAAAGACTTTTATCGATATTCTTCCTCTCTAATGGAGCCTTGGGACGGACCAGCTTCAATAGTTTTTACTGATGGAACACAAGTTGGAGCGGTCTTAGATAGAAATGGTCTCAGACCCAGTAGATTTTATGTTACAGATAACGACAAAGTAATCATGGCTTCTGAAGTTGGCGTCCTAGAAGTTGAACCTAAAACCGTTTTAAAAAAAGGTAGGCTGCAGCCAGGAAAAATGTTTTTAATCGACTTTGAAAAAGGAAAATTAATTTCTGACGAAGAAATAAAAAAAGAAGT
>DOEU01000069.1 GCA_003532555.1 Verrucomicrobiota bacterium
GTCTCCTCTAACGTAAATTAAAAAGAAAGTACCTATCCAAATAAGCCTTGTCAAAAAACCGAATCCTAAAAATTTTATTCAGACTCCGCACGGGGGGCTCGGCCCATCAAAGCCGCCATCGCATCTTGGGCTGAAAGTCCCTCATGAACAACGGCCTGAACTTGCTCTGCAATCGGTAGCGATATTCCCATTTGATCTCCCAGTTCACAAGCCGCACGACAATTCCAGACCCCTTCGGCAACCATCTGCATACCACTCATAATCTGCTCGAGCAATTCCCCTCGACCTAAACGTTCGCCCACGCGCCTATTTCGACTGTGCTGGCTCATACAAGTGACCATTAAGTCACCAAGCCCACCTAAACCCGAAAAGGTTTCTGGTTGTGCACCAATCGCAATTCCGAGTCTTGTCATCTCAGCTAAGCCCCGTGTCATTAAAGCGGCTTTTGTATTATCTCCGAAACCAAGTCCATCACTAATCCCTGCTGCAATTGCTATAACATTTTTTAATGCACCACCTAACTCGACCCCTTTCACATCTGAAGACGTATAGACTCGAAAATAATCGTTCATGAATATCTGCTGTACCCGCTTAGCAAGCACAAGATCATTCGCCGCAGCCACAAGAGCGCATGGAACGCCACGCGCAACTTCTTCTGCATGACTCGGTCCTGACAAAACAGCTACTGGGCGCTTTAATATCGATTGAGCTACTTCACTCATAGTCATGTGTGTCGATTCGTCTAATCCCTTTGTTGCACTCACAACAAGTACCGATTCTGGTAAAAGTGGAGCTAACTGTTCGACCGTAACATGATAAAATCTCGATGGAACCACAATCACAACACATTCAGCATTCGTAATAGCTCCCTTCATATCTGATGTCCAATGCAACGAATCAGGAACCATTACCCCCGGTAAAAAATGTATATTTTCACCAGCTTCATCGATTGATTTTATTTGTTTTGAAAAAGGCCCCCACACTGAGACTTCATTTCCATTACGATCAAGAACCATTGCCAAAGCCGTTCCCCAGCCTCCATCACCAAGCACACAAACCTTCATTTCACTGCCCCCTTTTTTCCAAATCGATTTTCTGTGCCTTTTAACAATCGTTCAATATTAGCACGATGCAACCAAACAATAAGCAAACTCAGTAACGTGATTAAACACTGTGATATCAGTGGCTGAGCGTCGCGTATCCATACCGTTACCGAAACCATAAGTGTCGCCAAGATCGATGCAAGTGATACATATCGAAACAAGACCATAAGCACCATCCAGCTTATCAACCCAATCCCCATCGCATACGGAGCCACTCCAAGTAACATACCAGCGCTAGTGGCTACCCCTTTTCCACCCTTAAAACGAAGATAGATCGGAAAACTATGCCCAATGATTGCCATTAAACCACAATAGACACTGAAACTCTCATGTGATCCACTCCACTCCACAAAAAAATAAGCTGGAATGAATCCCTTTAAAGCATCTAGAAAAAACGTAAACAAACCCCAACTTTTGCCCATGACACGATACACATTCGTTGCACCAATATTACCGCTTCCATGAGCACGAATATCGACTCCTTTAGAACGAGCAATGATCAACCCGAAAGGTATCGCACCTAAAAAATAAGCAGCGACCATAAGTCCAAATAATATCATGTATATTTTAGAAAAGTTTTATTCCTAAACTTTCTAACTCCTTTTTTAGATCTTCCGTAGAACTCGGTTTTAGTTGATTCGTCGTAGTTTCATCCGAATCCATCTGGATAAGATCACCAAAAAGACCTAATCCAACCTCTACTATCGCGCTAGCTTCTTTAGTTATTTCTTTCAATGGTTGATCTAAAACTTCTACGACCCCATCGGTCAATACTTTTACAGGCTCTTCCAATATATCTAAATCCTCCACTAAACCACCAATTACGGAACTCAAAATCGAAGCGGTATTACCACCAACAGCCTCTCGAAAAGCCCTATTTAGATCAAATATAGGATCTTGCAAGGTGCCAGATAGAGGAACTGCTAATTGAAGCTGGTTTACTTTTGTGGTATTCCCACGAATAGAAAAAACCAAATCGTGAAGACGAATAGCCACCTCAGAACCTTCTAACTTACCTCCCCGACACACAATTTGTGGATCTATGCCAAAAGGAGCCATCTGAATCCCCAATTTATCAGAAGTTTTCGCAATCAAGCGTGGATCGATTTCTAAAACTCGACCCTCTAAATCAAAACTAAGTTTTTGAGGATCAATAATCGGAGCCATTGCCAATGAAATATGGGTCTTAAAGGAAGATCGATCTGATAATAACTCGCCCATTATTTGGATAGAACCCCATTCATGATCTGGCACCGTGCTTACCTGTTCTCCAGAAACAGCCATATGCAATAAAACGTTCAAATCAGGTATTTGATGATCTACGTAATAAATATCACTATTTATTACGAGTATATTCAAAAGAATCTCAATCGGCTCTTTTGGATTTTTAACGGACGGGATTGGCACCCCCTTTATTTCACTCTTTTCTCCTGAAAATATAAGGTTTTGTTGAACCTCTTGGACGTTTAATACTCCCTTCTTATTTCGTATTAAGTTTACAACACCTCGATCGATTCGCGCTTGTTCAATGACAACGGCTCCTCCACCAAATAAAGATGTTGGTTTAAGCTTTAACTCAAGAACGGGTATGGCAGCTAAAATAGGTTCTTCATAATTTGGAGGATTCGAAATCATTAGATTAGACACACGCATCCATCCAGAAATAGGGTTATACGATGCCTTGCTACTCTGCATCTGCATATCCGTCTGTTTTTCAATGGAAGGATAGACCCAAGTGGCTAATATGCCATTCAAAGTAAACATGAATAAGAGGCAGATGACAAAAATCGAAATAAGAAGTGCTCCAAAAAAGCGTAACACTAACTTCATAAGTATGATCTCCATTAAAGAAATTTGATTTTACACTAGAACTACCTAATAGCAAATCGCTTCTTTATTTCGTGCATTGCTATTCATAATAAACCATCACATACTTATACTATGCTTTTTATTAAAAAGAAGTTTCGTATAGTGATCGCTTGTAGAGCCAATATTACTCGTAGCGCCTACCTTTATGGATATTTCAATAAATTACTACAGGATCAATATGCACATGCACGCAACCGAATTGAAATTGTATCCGCCGGTGTTGAAGCGCGAAAAGGATCCACCGCACATGAGGTCGTAAAACATGTAGCTCAACTGAATGGATTTTCGCTAAGAAATCATCAATCAAATCCATTCACCCGCTCCATCATGAAACGAGTTGATGTCATCTTGGTTATGGAACAATGGCAAAAAGATCAATTAATAAAACGTTATCCTGTTGCTACAGAAAAAATATTTTTACTGACGGAATACCTTTGGAAAGGGCCTACAGAAGAAATTCGGGATGTACCCGATCCTACAGGAAAGAACACCGAGGACTATCACGAGTTTATCAATATCGCCCATCAAGAAGCAGAGCGAATCTTACATGAGTTATCTCGCCAAGACGTTCTTTGATTAACCACGCGGTTTCAACTGCGGAAATAGAATCACGTCTCGGATGGCATCAGAACCCGTTAAAAGCATCATAAACCGATCAATCCCAATGCCCATTCCTCCCGTTGGAGGCATTCCGATTTCGAGCGCCGTTAAAAAATCATGATCAATAGCAGACTCATCGCCTTCCGCCTGTTCTTCAAAGCGCTTTCGCTGTTCCAAGGGATTATTTAATTCACTGTAGGCCGGAGCAATTTCTTTACCGCCGATGATTAATTCAAAAACGTCAACCAATTCAGGATCGTCCGCGCATGTATTTGCCAAAGGGACTAGCTCAGTAGGTAAGCGCGTAATAAAAGTCGGCTGAATCAATGTTCCTTCAATCATTTTATCATATATTTCATGCGTGATCTCCTTCACATTCATGTCATCTTCTAATCCAATTTCTCTTTTTTCCGCAATTGCTCGCATTGATACCTCATCAAGCTCAAACCAGTCCGCGCCTAAATGTTCTCGAATTAAGTCATGATACGCGACTTCTCTCCAAGGAAGTTGAAGTTGAATTGTATTTCCCATCCATTCAAATTCCAGCTTTTCAAAAACCGTCTCTGCAATATGCAAAAAGAGCCCTTGAATCAACGCTTGCATCGAACGCATATCGCCATATGCTTGATAAATCTCTAAACAAGTAAATTCAGGATTATGCGTCCTATCGATTCCCTCGTTTCGAAAATTACGATTCATTTCATAGACACGGTCCATACCGCCGACAATCAATCGTTTCAAATATAACTCCGGCGCAATGCGCATAAAAACATCGACATTTAATGCGTTATAATGCGCCTCGAAGGGTTTGGCCGCTGCCCCACCTGCCAACTGTTGCAACATGGGTGTTTCAACCTCTAAAAAATCAAGTTGATCTAAATATGAACGAATTTCACGCATCACCTGAGAACGCTTCTTAAATAGATCCATTACGTCTGGATTCGAAATTAAATCAAGTGATCGTTGCCGGTATCGCGTCTCTACATCGCTAAGTCCATGAAATTTTTCTGGCAGAGGTAGTAAAGATTTTGAAAGTAATTTCCAACTCTTAACGGCAATCGTATTCTCTTCCGTCTTGGTGAGGAAAAAAACACCCTCCACCCCGATAAAATCTCCTAAATCGAGAAATTTGAAGGCTTTAAAAGCATCTTCACCGATCACATCGCGCTGGATCATTAATTGAAATCGAGCCGATCCATCATTAACATGAGCAAATGCCAACTTACCCATCTTGCGCATTGCTACAATACGGCCACAGGCGATAACTGGTTTTTCCAGCTCAAATTGATCATGGAGCCGATCTAATCGATCGGTCCGCTCAAAAGCCTCCCCAAAAGCTGGGAAACCCGCTTCCGATAACTTCTCCATATTTTCAATTCGTTGCTGCCGGTACTCATTTTCTGAAAGCTCGTTACTCATAGATTCCTCCCACCAAGCGCGCCACCATAGGGCATCTTTTGCAATGGGTCAACTGCAAGCACCTCATGCTACTTACCAATCTGACAAACGAAGGCTTGGACTCACATCTATGGGCTCATTGATCGCTTTATTTTGGCATAACTGCTCGTATGCTACCCCCGCAATCATTGCTGCATTATCTGTACAAAGTTTAGGCGAACTCAATAAAAGAGGCAGCTGTTTATCCTTTGAGAGTTCCGATAATTTTACACGTAATACACGATTTAATGAAACTCCACCTGCACAGGCAAAACTTTTCACATCAAACCGCTCCAGTGCACGTTCTGTTCTCTGTAGTAAAGCATCCGCTACTGCCTCCTGAAAACTAGCCGCTACATGCTGCAAAGAAATTCCCTTCAACGGAGCCTCTTGTTTTTGAACATACGTCAGTAATGAAGTTTTTAAACCACTAAAACTAAAACACAGTTCACGATCATATGGATAAAGCCATTTGCTTCGACTTGGTTGCTCTAATCCCCGAGGAAAACGAATGGCATCAGCCTGTCCACCTTCAGCGGTTTTCTGAATGACCGGGCCACCCGGATATCCTAACTGTAAGACCGCAGCTGCTTTATCTAATGCTTCCCCTGCTGCATCATCAATCGTACTACCTACAATTTCATAACGGCCCACACTTTTCATCAGAACCAAACTGCTATCGCCACCCGAAACCATAAGAGCCAGCATTGGAAACATGCCATCCATCGCGGGTGCATCTTCACCCATAAAAACCGAATGTAGGTGTCCCGCATGATGATTCACCCCGATCAAGGGAATCGATAATCGCTGAGCCAATGCTTTCGCCGCTGAAAAACCAACCAACAGCGAACTAGCTAATCCCGGTCCATAGGTCACACCAATCGCATCGATATTGCCATAGCCCATCTCAGCTTCGTTTAACGCATTTTCAATAATACCAGGTAACTTCGCAACATGATTACGAGAAGCAATCTCTGGAACCACTCCCCCATAAGGTCGATGTATTGCAATTTGCGAATAAATAGCATTTGAGCGGATGTGCACCCCATTTGTCACCACCGCCGCCGCGGTTTCATCACAAGAAGTCTCTATTCCTAAAATATTCATCCCACTACTACACGATGGAGTGTATCACATTGCAAGACCCATTTTTTAGATGCGCATCTATTGCTAGTTAGGATACACTCCGTATATGAAAATTATTTTTCTAACAAATCGATTGCCGCACGCAGACGTAGTTGGTGGTCATCGCTTGATTTATCAACGAATGGAACAATTAAAAAATCGAGGTCATTGGATTGGTATTGCCGCATTGGTCATGGATGAGAATCGCCAACACCTCACCCAACTTCAATCCAAATTTGATTTTGCAGAAGCCGTCCCCTATCAAAACCCACCCTTTACCCGCCGCCTCTTTAACGACTACTTGAACCCCACTTTGCCCGCCATTTTTTGGAAAAATCATTCTCCTAAGATGAGGCAACTTGTCGGAAATGCGGTGCAACAATATCAATGTGATTTAGTAGTGGCTGAATTCAGTGAGATGGGTCAATACCTTTATCGAAACCCCTATCTCTCCGCCGTCCACAAAATTGTTTCTTGTCATCGATGTCTGAGTGACACATTCGAAAAATATATCTCAACTAAAGGGGTCCCCCTATCCATTCGTCTAAAAAGTGCCGTTCAGCTGAAACGACTCCAAACGTATGAATTCGAGATGTATAACGCCATGGATCACATTCTCACCCTCACATCGGAAGATCGCTTTACACTCCTCAATGGAGCACCTCAACTTCCTATTTCGGTTGTAGCACCGGGGATTGATATCACCGCACTCAATCATGTATCAGAATTAAATAAATCAATCCATCCACTGTTGCTGATGTGCGGCTACTTTACAGATAAATCGAATCGTGATGCCGCTCTCTGGTTTATTCGATCTATCTGGCCACGGATAAAAAAACAACATCCAACCATCAACTGCCAATTTGTCGGTAAAGGAATTGGTTCCGAAATGCGACAAGCAGCCGGAAAAGATCCACGGATCGAACTCATTACGGAAGTAGAGGATTTACGACCTTACCGAAAAGGCGCCACCATTTTCATCAATCCCATGCGACTTGGTTCCGGACTTCGCGTTAAAATTTTGGAAGCGATGGGCAGCGGTCTTCCTGTAGTCACGACGTCTCTCGGTGCAGCAGGTTTGCCGGCTCAAAATGGCACGAACTGTTTTATCAATGATACGCCTAAAGGTTTTGCAAACGCCATTTCCTGGCTTTTAACCGACACCCAACTCGCCAACCGCATGGGAGCACGAGCTAAGCAAATGACCACCCAACAGTATAACGCTCACGCCTCCACATCTCAATTAGAGCGGATTTTTAACGACACAATTAACAGCGCTCAAAACGCAAAAACATCATGAGTGGATTTAAAGGAAAATTTCATCGAGAACATCTCTGTAGCCGCTTTACGAAAGATTTAGTGCGGCGTTCTCGCTCTCGCTGTGAATGTTGCAATCAAGGAGGCCAACAACTTTCGATATACGAAATCGAACCCCTCCCTGAAGAACCGTCTCCCGATCACGCTCTTTTCCTGTGTGAAAGTTGTATTAAACAAATCAAAAATCCCAAAAAAATGAATCCACATAATTGGCGTTGCTTAACCGATACGGTTTGGTCAGAACTCCCCGCTTTACAAGTAATGAGTCTTCGCATGCTCCGTCGATTAGCCGCTCGAGATGAACACTGGGCGAGTGAACTCTTAAATCAGGTAGTCGTAGAGCCCACCATTAACGAATGGTGTGATCAAGCAAAGTAGATCTTAACCAAAGAAGACCTTACCCAAAGAGCTCAACGCTTTTTTACGATCTTTCGCCTTCACCGCAAACATCATGCTTATTTCAGAAGCACCCTGATTCACCATTTCAATATTCACACCCGCATCAGCTAAAGCATGAGTTGCTTGAGCAGCCATACCTACTACATATCGCATGCCTTCACCCACCACCATTAACAACGCAAGCCCATGCTCTACATTAATCGCATCTGGACTCAATTCAGACTGAATTCGCTCCAGCACTTTGGCCTCTTTTCCAACTAACTGCTGGCTATGCAAGATCACCGACATATTATCAATACCCGACGGGCTATGTTCATATGAAATTTGTTCATCTTCAAATATCTGAAGTAGGCGTCGACCAAAACCGACCTCACGGTTCATCATATATTTATCTATATAGATCGCACTAAAGCCCTCCGCACTAGAAATACCTGCCACCTGCGTTCCATCGATTTTACGCGTTGGCAAAACCAAGGTACCCGGGGCACTTGGGCGATTCGTATTTTTAATGCAAATAGGAATTTCTGCATGAACCGCCGGTACTATAGCCTCATCGTGAAACACACCAAACCCCGCATATGCTAATTCACGCATCTCGCGGTATGTCATACGTTCAATGGCAGGCGCATGATCAACCAAACGCGGATCCATAGCATAAACCGAATCCACATCGGTAAAGTTCTCATATACATCGGCTTTAACTGCTGCTGATAAAATAGCACCCGTAATATCCGATCCACCACGTGGAAATGTCGCAAGTTCTCCTCCCCGAGTTTCACCAAAAAAACCAGGAAAAATAACAATCTTATCTCGTTCTCGTAACCGAGCTAACGCCTCATAAGATTCGGGCAATACTTCAGCGTTACCGAATTCATCCGATAACAGCATTCCCGCTTCACCCGGATCTACATATTCGGCTGAGCAGCCGGCATGATTAAAAGCTGCAGCGATTACCTTGGCATTATTATCTTCACCCGCCGCCTTCATCGTATCCATAAATTGAGCTTCATGAGATCCCCGATTCGCAATGCGATGTTCTAAATCCTCTCGCACTTCATTCAAGACGTCATCCGACAAACCTAAATCTCGCTGAATTTCACCATACCTATTAATCACTTGCTCTAGAGAAGCCTGATATGATTCGTTCTGTAGCACACGTTGCGCCAATGCGATCAATAGATCCGTTACTTTTGCATCGTCGTTGTCCCGCTTGCCAGGAGCCGAAACCACCACAATTTTTCTACCCGCATCCGCACGAACAATTTCAACTACTTTTGAAATTTGATCGGCATTCGCAACCGATGATCCGCCAAACTTAACGACCTTCATCTTCAAAGTCCTCCAACCGCATTCGAAGCGGTTCCTCTTTACAAATCGCCAACGATGAAATTATTTCTATCGCCGCACAAAAATCAGCTTCTCGTGCCTGCTCCGTTAATACAACGACGGGAACAGCTCTATTGGGATGCATTTCTTTTTGAATCACTGATGCCACGTTAATCGAATGCTCACCCAAGATATTCATAACTTGAGCCATCGCCCCGGGCTCATCAGCCAAGGTCAACCGCAAATAACAGCGCTTCTGTACATCATCCGCTGAAAGATACGTCAAGGACGCATGCTCCCGCATCATCGTAATTCCAATCGGAGACCCTACTTCATGAATCACATCCGCCGCCGCTTCCATAATATCGCTAATAACAGCACTCCCCGTTGGTAAACGACCAGCACCACGTCCATAATACATCGTGTCATCAACAATATCACCCTTCATAAAGACGGCATTGAATGAATCATTAACGGATCCAATCATCGCGGCTTTCGGAACCAGTGCTGCCTCAACTGAAAGCTCGACTGAACCGTTATGCCGTTTGATTATAGCCAATAATTTGATACGATAGCCCAATTCATCTGCATTTGAAATATCAACCTTAGAAAGGTCTCTAATTCCTGACGTCGGACATACCTCCATTGGCACCGCCGCCCCATAAGCCATCGAAGCAAGCAAGACAGCCTTATGCGCTGTATCAATTCCATCGATATCCAAATCAGGAGGTGTTTCCGCATAGCCCAATGCTTGCGCATCAGCCAAAACTTCATCAAAAGGCAAGCCTTCACGCTCCATTCGCGTCAAAATATAATTACACGTACCGTTCAAAATCCCAAAAATTGATTCAATCTGATTTCCAATAAGCCCTTCACGCTGTGCTCGTAAAACCGGAATCCCGCCTCCAACTGCTGCTTCATAATAGATCCCCGTATCCCGTTCATCCGCTAACGCATACAAATCAGCCCCGTGATCGGCCAACAAAGCCTTATTTGCCGTCACAACCGGTTTACCCAACCGCAACGCCTGTTCCGTCAGATCCTTTGCAATCGAGGAACCCCCGACCAACTCAACCACAATATCAACTTCTTCATCTGCAATAACCGCCGACGCATCCGTCGTCAATATATCCGCTGGAAGTACGATACCACGATCACTCACAATATCTAAATCTGCTATTTTTTTTACGACTGGTAGGATCCCCGACCGTCCCGCAATCAGATCGCTATTTTTCAACAATCCCTCAACAACACCAGCACCCACGGTACCAAATCCTAAAACACCAATTCCAATTTCTCTCATCTACTCTTTTCCTCGCCATAAAATAAGAAC
>DOEU01000095.1 GCA_003532555.1 Verrucomicrobiota bacterium
GAAGAGCTGTGTAATCGGATGGCGGAAAATGCATTTGTGAAGGATCCGAAGCAGTTGTTGGATTTAGCTCTACAGCGTGAGGCGATTGTGAGTACGGCTGTGGATAATGGACTGGCGTTTCCACATGTACGGGGTGTGGAGGGCGGCGGTTTGGCGATGGCAGTGGGGATTAGTAAAAAAGGGGTTAAGTTTGGCGGGCCGGGTAGGTCTCTTACGCGAATTTTCTTTTTTGTCGTGATCCCGACTGCGACGAGTGCTTTCTATCTGAAGTTGATTTCGGGGATTTCCCGTACATTCCGGGATAAGGAGGCGCGCCAAGCGTTGCTGGACGTGAAAGATGAGGATTCATTGTGGAAGGTGTTGATGAAGTTGACACAGAAAACCTTCCAAGGGTAGCTCTGCCGATGGCAACGATCTATGACGAAGAGGCGGTAGAGGTGTTGCGCAAGCAGGCGGCGGTTCAGCCTCACACGTTAAAGCGGTTTCGGAATGTGCTGTTTAAGCAGGCGGCGGGTTTGGAGGAGGCGTTGGAGATTCTTCCGGTGGAGCAACAGGCGGGATTTCGGGAGGGATTACAGGCGGAGGTGCTGACGTTACATGAGGCTCGAGTGTCGGAGATCGATGGCGCCGAGAAGCTGATTTTTCGGACGGTGGATGATCATTTGATTGAGACGGTAATTCTCAAGCCGGAAAGTGGTCGAACGGCGGTGTGTATTTCTTCGCAGGTGGGGTGTGCGTGTTATTGTAGTTTTTGTGCAACGGGCTTGATGGGGTTTTCTCGGAATCTATCGGTGGCGGAAATCTTGGATCAGGTACGGTGGGTAAATCGGCGGATTAAAACGGAGGGTCGGTCGGTTCGCAATGTAGTGTTTATGGGTATGGGGGAGCCGTTGCTGAATCAGGCGGCGGTGTTCGAGGCAGTTGAGCGGTTGGTCGATCCAGCTTGGTTTAATCTTTCAGGTTCACATGTGACGGTATCTACAGTTGGAATTGCGCCGGGAATGCGGGCTTTTACAGAGCGTTTGCCCACGTGCCGGTTGGCGTTAAGTTTGCATTCGGCTCGGCAGTCTGTGCGGGAACGGATTATACCGCAGGCGAGAAAGTATCCGTTATCGGTCTTAAAAGAGGTGTTAGAGAAGGCGGAAACACGGGGTACTGTGATGATTGAGTATATTTTATTGAAGGATTTGACCGATCGGCCGGAAGATTTAACTGCTTTAGTTGATTTTTTGGGAGATTTACCGGTTCATTTGAATCTTATTCCATTTAATTCGTTTATTGGAAGTAATTTAGAGGGTACATCATATGCTAATTGTACAATTTTTTGTAATAAACTTAAAAATAAGGGGCTCAAAGTGACTCTTAGACACTCACTTGGAGTTGATATTATGGCTGCTTGCGGGCAATTGGTGCAGCATAAGTTAAAAATAGATAAAAATATAGACTAAATTTACCTTTATAAATAATATTTTTGCATATATACGAAAAATTTTCGTAAAAAATATAAAATAATATTCAAAAAATTACGACAAAACATCTTATTTTTTGATTTAAAAAAATATTAACCAATTATTTGACATAATTAATAACTTATATAGGGTGTGTTTAGTTTATTGGAGGAAAAATTATGCCAAATAATATTAAAGAAGGTGGACAGGCACTGATTAAATGTTTAGAGAGCGAGGGTGTTGAATACATCTTTGGTTATTCTGGTGGAGCAGCGATACCCATTTTTGATGCGTTGGTTACGACGGAGAACAACATTGAGTTTGTCTTGGTTCGTCATGAGCAGGGTGCAGTGCATATGGCAGATGGCTATGCGCGTGCGACGGGAAAACCGGCGGTGGTTTTGGTGACGAGTGGTCCGGGGGCAACAAATACGTTGACGGGGATTATGACTGCTCATATGGATTCGGTTCCGATGATAGTTGTTTCGGGTCAGGCAGTTTCGTGGATGCTCGGGAAAGATGCGTTTCAGGAGGCTGATATTTTTGGAATTACGATGCCAGTGGTGAAGCATTCCTATTTGGTGAAAGAGACTAATGACATTCCGCGGATTACGCGGGAGGCATTTCATATTGCAACAACAGGGCGGCCAGGTCCGGTATTGATTGATATACCAAAAGATGTGAGTGCAGGTGCGTTTACCGGGGATCTGCGCGCGGAGATGGATTTGCCGGGGTATACGCTAAATACGGATGTCGATAACGATACGATTCTTCAAATTTCGGAGGCGGTTACGAAGGCTAAGCGTCCATTGATTTTGGCTGGTCATGGGGCGATGATTGCTCAGGCGGATGATGTTTTGATGGCGTTGGCGGAGAAAGCCAATATTCCGGTGACATCTACTTTGTTAGGAAAGGGAATTTTCCCAGAGTCGCATCGGCTTTCATTGGGTATGCTGGGAATGCATGGGACGGCGTATGCGAACAAGGCGGTGTGTGAGTGTGATCTGATTTTGAATGTGGGGTCACGGTTTGACGATCGTATTTTGGGCCAGCCGGATAAATTCTGCCAAAATGCGACGATTGTTCATATTGATATCGATGCCGCGGAAGTGGGCAAGATGATTCAGCCTCAGATTACATGTGTGGCGGATGCCAAGGTGGCGTTGGATGAGTTGATTAAGCATGTGCCTGTGATGGAGCATACAGCGTGGAATAAACATTTGGATGGTTATAAAAAAACCTATCCGTTGAAATTTAAGCGTCAGGGTGGCTTGAAAATGCAGCATGTGATTGATGAGTTTTATAAGCAGACGAAGGGGCGTGCTTGCGTTTCGACGGATGTGGGTCAGCATCAGATGTGGGCGGCACAGTTTTATAAGAACGAGAGTCGGTATGATTGGTTG
>DOEU01000108.1 GCA_003532555.1 Verrucomicrobiota bacterium
AGAACTCTCACTTCCAAAACCCCATGCATTTAAAAGCGGCTGAAGTGTTGGATCAAATGCACCATTACTCTTCTTGGCAAGCTGAAGAGCCTTTTTAGTTACGGTATAGAATGATTCCGAAACGACGACCGGTTCTGTAGATAAAGTATGATTAAATTTAGAAATCTGGCTATCTTTAATCCATGTAGACATCGATTGATTTAATTCCAGAAGAAGCTCATCCATTTTTTCTGCCAATCGACCGGTCTCCTTTTTATGCAGAATTCCGATCAATCGAATACTGTAGGTGGTCCCCATGGTTTCACCCCGAAAGAGAGGATTATCAATCCGATTTGCTCTCCAAGATCCACCGAATATTAACCCGATGAGAAGAATCAAAAAAATAGCTGATTTAATAAGCTGTTTTCGTTCCATCCTAAATTTCTGCTATTACTTCAATTTCAACGAGTGAACCCAATGGAAGCGATGAAACCTCAACCGTCGAGCGAGCCGGTGCATTTTCAATATCAAAATATGATGCATAGAGTTCATTCACCACCGGAAAATCATTCATATCGGTGAGAAAAATCGTTGTTTTTACTACTTTCAAGAAAGAAGAACCTGCAGCTTCAAGAACAGCACCTACATTTGAAAAAACCTGTTTCGTTTGAAGCTTTATATCAGCTTCTACAAGTAATCCATTTCTCGGATTCACTGGAATCTGACCAGATAAATAGATAAGTGAATCTGTTTTAATTGCCTGACTGTACGGTCCAATTGGATTGGGTGCCGATGGGGTATATATTATTTCTGTCATATGTATGAACCTCTGATCTGTAACAAATCTAATCTGCTTCTGTGATCGCATCAATCACTTTTAAGTCAGCTTTTGAAAAAGGAAGGCTACGAATATCTGTAAGCGATATCCATTTGAAATTTTTGCATTCAATTGCTCTTGGCTCTCCCGATCGAATTCGAGCCCAAAACACATGCATCTCCATCTTAAAGTGACTATATGCATGATTTACACAAATGATCTTATTAAAAAGCTCCACATCAATGTCCAACTCTTCTTTTAGCTCACGAATCACACACGCTAGAATGGATTCATTAGTTTCCTGTTTTCCGCCCGGAAATTCCCATAATCCCCCCAACATCTGATCCTCTCGGCGTTGAGCAACTAATACGGTCCCATCTTCTTTTTTAACCACCGCTGCCCCAACCACCAATTTGGGAACTTTCTTCTTTTTTTGTTTTACCGGATACTGAGTTTGAGATCCGTCATAGTTAGCTTTGCAAACGTGCATCATGGGGCAGGATGTGCAATCCGGATTTTGAGGAAGACAAACCGTTGCTCCAAGCTCCATCATGGCTTCATTAAAAATACCCGCGCGTCCCTTAATTAAGAGCGCATCAGCAAGGGTCTGAAACTCTTTCTTGGATGATTGAAGAGCTATATCTGATTTAATCGCAAGTAATCGCGATAAAACACGTATAACATTACCATCCACAACCGCTAAATTAAGATTAAATGCAAGAGAACAGATTGCAGCTGTCGTGTAGGGGCCAATGCCAGGAAGCGCTGCTATTTTTTCAGGATCTCTAGGAAAGCGTCCTCCATAATGATTACGAATGACAATAGCAGTTTTATGAAGATTGCGCGCGCGCGAGTAATATCCAAGTCCTTCCCAAGCTTTTAAAACTTCTTCTAAATTTGCTTCTGCTAATTTTTTCAAAGATGGGAACTTTTGCATAAAACGTAAATAATAGGGCGTAGCTTGCGAGACTCGTGTCTGTTGCAGCATTAGTTCCGAAATCCAAACGCGATAGGGCGATCGATTTCGTCTCCAAGGCATTTTCCTTTGATGAACTTCAAACCATGGGATTAGCGAAGCGGATACTGAAAGACGGAGCTTTTTTAAATCATGATTCATCTGCTGTATGGGCCGGAGACAGAGTTAGTTGAATAATTTTAATTTGCCGTTGCGATGCATTTTGAATCTTTATCTGATAACCACTTAATTCGAGGTAATCACCAATCGCCGGAATATAACCCAACTCACTGCAAATAAGACCTCCAATAGAATCGTATTCATCGCTCTCAAGAAAGCTTGCAGATAACGCTTCGTTCAATTCGTAAATAGGCATTTTTGCTTGTACTAAAATTGTACCATCAGAACGTTTAATAAGATCTTTTTCGTCTAAATCATATTCATCTTCAATCTCACCAACAAGCTCCTCAATCACATCTTCCATCGTTACCAATCCAGAGGTTCCACCATATTCATCTACAACCATCACTAACTGCGAACGTTTCTTTTTCATCATTTGTAATACATCGTTCAAGGGCATTGTTTCAGGTACAAATGCTACCTTTTTAACGAGTGTGGATATCTCAAGTGCATATTGGTCTACTGTCGAACGGAGTAAGTCACGAATATGAACCATTCCTACAACATCATCTATGCTTTCATAATAAACCGGAAATCGAGAATGAGGCTTTTGTCCTGCTAATTTAATACATTCCTCAACAAAAGCTGTGGATGAAAGACCAATTATATCAACCCGTGGCGTCATAACTTCACGCACAACGGTGTCACCAAATTCAAATACACTTCTAATAATTTCTCGCTCTTCTGCATCAAGCTCTTGATCGCTATTTTCATCGATTAAATTGATTACTTCGTCTTCAGTAGTAGGGCGGTCATCGATATCAGAGTATTTCGTAAATTCCCGATGAATCTGATTTTCTAACCAATTCAAAGGGGCTGTAAAAGGCAATAATAGCCATGATAGAAGTGCTGCAAAAGGCACTACACTCATAGATATACGATCTGCATAGTTTTCTGCGATCGCTCTGACTAACATCCAAATCAAAAAAGTATAGACGGCAAGTACCACAATATAGAAAACTATTTTTTGAATTAAATCGAATTCGTAAGATAGATTATACACTAAAATAAATACAAAATAAGATGTTACAACTAAAGCAATACGATACGCATCAATTAATCGATTCCATTTTTTCTGCCACTGTAATAAAAGCGAATAATATTTAGGTTTTCGTTCAAGTAATCGATTAATACCAGCATCTCCACTTAATTGAAGTGCCATATATGCCGTTGAGAAGATAAACGCCAATATCAATAACGGAATAATCAAATAAATATTGTGTGTCATATTAGATAGCTTAATTATTGATAACTAGATATTGAGGAATATAGAAATAAGTAT
>DOEU01000065.1 GCA_003532555.1 Verrucomicrobiota bacterium
TGGACAGACTTCTTGTTCCAAGGAATGTTTGCTGCGACTGCCGCAACAATTGTTTCAGGTGCGGTTGCTGGTCGTATTAAGTTAGGATCTTTTTTCATCTTTACTGTGCTGTACGTTGGATTCTTATATCCTTGGCTCGGCTCATGGAAATGGGGCGGTGGATGGTTAGATGGAATTGGATTCTACGACTTCGCTGGTTCAACTTTGGTTCACTCTGTTGGTGGATGGGGTGCGCTGGCGGGTGCGTTAATACTCGGCCCACGTATCGGTAAATATGTTGATGGAAAAGTAAATGCGATTCCTGGACACAGTATGCCCTTGGTAACGATTGGCGTATTCTTGCTTTGGTTGGGTTGGTTTGGATTTAACGGTGGATCTGCTCTTTCTGCAGACGCTGATTACACATCCTTTGTTCTCGTAACTACATGCTTGGCTGCAGCATCTGGAATCGTTGGATCAATTATTACTTCAACATTCGTGCAGAAGAAGCCTGATTTAACTATGGCATTAAATGGTTGTTTAGCTGGTTTGGTTGGTATTACAGCTGGTGCTGATATGCTAACACCTATGCAAGCTATCATCGTTGGCCTAGTAACTGGTGCGGTTGCTGTCGTTGCGGTAATCGGGATCGATAAAGCGAAGATTGACGATCCTGTAGGTGCAATTACGGTTCATTTGGTTTGTGGTATTATCGGAACATTGGCGGTTGCTTTAAGCCCAGACGTTACTTTGAAAGCTCAGATTATCGGAGTTCTTTCTTACGGAGTGGTTTCTTTTGCGTTCGCACTGATCCTGTTCTCGATTATCAAATCAACTATTGGAATCCGTGTTTCTGCTGAAGAAGAAACAGTTGGTTTAGACGTAACAGAACACGCAATGTCTTCATACACAAGCGTGTCCTAAATTTAAACTAGAGGAATTTAAATTTAGAGAAAATATTTTCTCTCCTCCTAATGGCTCGGCCGCCTGAGTGCGGCCGGGCTGTTTTTTTACAAAAAATTTAATATTTGCAGATTAGCATAAAAGTATAAATTGTAGTAATCTACTCAACTAACTTGGGAGTAACTAAAGATGAAATTAATTATAGCATATATACAACCGGTAGCCTTGAAATCTGTTAAGGCGGCCTTGTTCCAGAAGGAAATCTATAAAATGTCTGTAATGACAGATGTCTTAGGATGCGGACAGCAAAAGGGATATCACGAAAATTACCGTGGTGCTGCAAAAGAGGTTAACCTCCTCAGTAAATTACGCATCGAGATAGCAGTAAATGAAGACCATTTACAAGATACGATTGATGCGATCACGGGCGCTGCGCGTTCAGGGAAGATCGGAGATGGTAAAATATTTATTCTCGATTTGGGTCAATGCATCCGTATTCGTACGGGTGAAACAGGTGAAGATGCGATCGGTTAATAGATTGCATTAAAATAGATCATAAGAAATACTCCGATGCTTTAAAGTGTTGGAGTATTTTTATTTTAAAAGTAGACCGACTAGAATATCACGTGATCAAAAATTGAGTAAGTAAGGATGAGAGTTTATGGCTGAAAATTATTTTAATTCATTACCATTACGCTTGCAGCTAGAAGAGTTAGGAACATGCCGCTTCATGGATGCAGATGAGTTTGCCGGGGGCATAGCGGCTGCGCAGGGATTAAAAATTGTAATTGTGGGCTGTGGTGCGCAAGGGTTGAACCAAGGGCTTAATATGCGCGATAGCGGGCTGGATGTGTCCTATACGTTACGTGATGAAGCTATTTCACAAAAAAGACAATCGTTCCTAAATGCGAGTGAAAATGAATTCCGCGTTGGCAGCTATGCAGAAATGCTTCCTTGTGCGGATATTGTAATGAATTTAACGCCCGATAAACAGCATACCAAAGTAGTTGAAACAGTTATCCCACATATGAAAGAGGGTGCAATTTTTTCATATGCACATGGCTTTAATATTGTTGAAGAGGGCATGCAGATTCGATCTGATTTAACGGTTATTATGGTGGCACCTAAGTCACCGGGCTCCGAGGTTCGAGAAGAGTATAAGCGTGGATTTGGCGTTCCCACATTGATTGCTTGCCACCGTGAGAATGATCCTAAAGGAAATGGTCTTGAGATCGCGAAAGCGCTCTGTGTTGCGCAAGGTGGACACCGCGCCGGGGTTCTAGAATCATCCTTTGTAGCAGAAGTAAAATCAGACCTTATGGGTGAGCAGACAATTCTCTGTGGGATGCTCCAGGCGGGCTCGTTGCTTTGTTTTGATAAAATGGTTGGCGAAGGTATAGATGCAGGATATGCATCCAAATTTGTTCAATACGGGTGGGAAGTCATCACGGAAGCCTTAAAGCAGGGCGGAATTACCAATATGATGGATCGTCTTTCAAATCCTGCGAAATTAAAAGCATTTGAGTTAGCAGAAGAGTTACAGTTGATCATGCGACCGCTCTTTGAAAAACATATGAATGACATTATAACAGGGCATTTTTCACACACGATGATGGAAGACTGGTGTCATGATGATGTTAACTTATTGGGCTGGCGGGAGGCTACTGGTGAGACCGCTTTTGAGAAAACACCCAACGGGGATGTAGACATCTCTGAGCAAGAGTATTTTGATAAAGGAATTTTGATGATCGCCATGGTCAAAGCAGGTGTTGAGCTTGCGTATGAATGTATGGTTGAGGTTGGAATCAAGCCTGAGTCTGCTTATTATGAGTCGCTCCATGAAACGCCATTGATTGCCAATACGATTGCGCGGAAGAAGTTGTATGAGATGAATCGCATTATTTCAGATACCGCTGAATATGGATGTTATCTGTTCGCGCATGCATGCGGTCCTTTGTTGGGATCGTTTATGAGTAAGCTTGGTACCGATGTGGTAGGGGCTGGCTTAGGTTCCGATGATGGCAGTATTGATAATGCAACTTTGGTTCAGGTGAATGCTGCGATTCGCTATCATGACGTAGAAATTATTGGCGAACAATTAAGATCGGCCATGGATGGAATGAAGGCGCTCTAAGTATTTAGCTGTTTACAATGTAAAAAGGGGGAGCGGACTCCCCCTTTATTTATTGTATGTATTTATGCAACCCATGAAGCGCCACGGTATGAACCGCTATGGACTTCAGGAGCCTTCTCAACATTACTGGTGTCGTAGCTTGTACCTCTGTACTGTACGATGTGAGGTGTTCTTTCCACCGTACGTCCAGATTCAAACTTAGCACCTCTATATTGTAGAGTAGCCATGTTATTCTCCATTCTGTTAACGGTGCGTTCCTTCACAGACCATTCTGTTACTTCCGTCTGAAAGAAGTAAATCCTTCTCAACAGATGAACGTAATATAAATACAATAAATTTTACCGAGTGTGACAAGAAAAAAAAAAGAAAAGTGGCGAGGATGACGGGACTCGAACCCGCAACCTCCAGCGTGACAGGCTGGCGCTCTAACCAATTGAGCTACACCCCCGTAGGAGAAGCGAAATAGTATTCAATTGTGGTTTAGGCGCAAGTGGAAATTAGTTTTTTTTCCATGCGTTTATTCGCGAATCTGACCTGTGCCCTCAATTACAAATTTATAGGTGGTTAACTCTTCGAGTCCCATTGGACCGCGTGCGTGCAATTTATCGGTACTGATGCCGATTTCTGCGCCCATGCCAAATTCGGCTCCATCTGTGAATCTAGTCGATGCATTCACATAGACGGAGCTGGAGTCGACTTCGGCTAGAAACTGGTTTTGGCTGGCATCATCTTGAGTAACGATAGCATCGGAATGGCCCGATCCATAGTGATTGATGTGATCAATGGCATCTT
>DOEU01000043.1 GCA_003532555.1 Verrucomicrobiota bacterium
AGGCGGACACCTTGCCTTAGCCACCGCCACCTTGACTGAAATGAATGATCCAAGAGATGACCTTTCCTATTCGCCCATTCCAAACGCTTTTATTCTTTTCAATCCCGTCTTAGATACATGGAGTTACGCTGGCTCACGTTTAGGTGATCTTGCCAAACGACTATCGCCGCTGCAATACATCCAACCAGATATGCCACCTGGTCTGATTATGCACGGTACCTCAGACAGTGTCGTTCCCCACTCGCAAGCTGTCGATTTTAAAGAAGCGATGGAAGAGCAAGAAAACCGTTGCGAAATCAAGCTGTATGAAGGAATGCCACACGGCTTCTTCAACCAAACCAAATATGATGAAACCATTGAAGAGACGACGCTCTTTTTACGCTCACTCAACTGGATTGAATGATCACGTTTTTCGTTCGTAAACAGAAAAACGATCCGGTAGGTTGTCCCGCTTATTGAGGTATTTTATGGATGATCCAAATGTAGACGCCTATATTCCCGCTGTCATGGCAAAACGAGCGGAAGCATCCGGTATTCGGAAAGCAAATCGAGATCTGCTGAGTGCGCTTTTTCTTGCAATTCAAGCCGGTGCGTTTATCGCCTTCGGAGCGGCTTTCTTTACGCATGTGATTCATGATAGCGCGATGGGTCTCGGGTTCACAAAAGTACTCGGTGGACTTGCCTTCTCGCTCGGTCTCATCCTCGTTATTATTGCTGGAGCCGATCTATTTACCGGCGATACGCTGATGGTCATGGCCTGCTACAGTGGCTCCATCCAAGTATCACAAATGCTGCGAAGCTGGTTGATTGTACTCATCGGTAATTTAATCGGGGCAATTGCCATCGTCATGCTCGTTTTTCTCAGCGGGCATTGGCTCCATGATCAAGGCGCCGTGGGTCGAGTCGCGCTTGAAATCGCGGTTGCTAAAACCTCGCTCAGTTTTACCGAAGCCTTCGCCAGTGGCATGCTTTGCAACATTCTTGTCTGTCTCGCGATCTGGCTCTGCTACAGTGCCCGCTCGGTAACCGATAAAATTCTCGCCATTATTTTTCCGATTACCGCCTTTGTCGCGATGGGATTTGAACACTCCATTGCCAATATGTACTTTATTCCCGCGGGACTCTTCCTCGTAAATCATCCTGATTTTCTAATCCAACATGCAGACGTTGCTGTCCAATCTCTCACTCTAGAGGGCGCCTTGAATAATCTGGTACCCGTCACCATTGGCAACATGGTCGGTGGTGCCATCTTTGTGGGCTCAGTCTATTGGGTACTCTATTTGCGAAGAGGAGCCCCTACTCCAAAAGCGGGGTCCGATACATGAACCTCGACCCCACTCAACTTGCCGATTGGCAAATCGCAGAAGTTGCTGAAATCCAAATGCAATCAATCGAAACCATCGTGGGAAAACTCGGTGTAAAAACCGATGAATGGATTCCTCAAGGAAAAGGTATTGCAAAACTCAATGCACAAGCCCTTTGTAAACGCCTTCAGTCTAACCCCGTCGGGAAATATATTGATATAACCGCGATTACTCCTACTCCATTAGGAGAAGGAAAAACAACCACGACTCTTGGACTCGTTGAAGGCTTAGCATACCTAGGTAAAAAATCAGTCGGAGCCATCCGGCAACCCAGCGGCGGACCCACCTTCAACATCAAGGGATCCGCGGCTGGTGGCGGGCGCGCCCAATGCATTCCTCTCGCCCCCTTTGCCCTCGGATTAACCGGTGATATCGATGCGATCACCAACGCACACAATCTCTGTATGGTAGCGCTCTCGGCGAGGATGCAACACGAGCACAACTACGACGATGATCGCCTCAAAAAAATCGGCATCCCTCGACTGGATATCGATCCTAGCCAAGTTCAGATCAAATGGGCCATCGACTTCTGTGCACAAGCCCTGCGCAATATCACCATCGGACAAGGCGGCAAGATGGATGGATTCGAAATGGAGTCAGGATTCCAAATCACCGTTTCTAGTGAATTGATGGCCATATTAGCGATTGCTGAAGATCTCAAAGATATGCGCAAACGGATCGGCCGTATGGTCGTGGCACGCAGCCGAAATGGCCGTGAAATTACCACGGCTGACCTTGAAGTCGATGGTGCCATGACGGCTCTGATGCTCGACACCTTCAACCCAACCCTCGTGCAATCACTTGAAGGCAATCCCGTTCTCGTGCATGCGGGACCATTTGCCAATATAGCCATTGGGCAAAATTCAGTCATTGCCGATAAAATCGGGATTCGTCTCGGCGACTATCTCGTTACCGAAAGTGGCTTTGGAGCCGATATTGGTTTTGAAAAGTTTTGGAATCTAAAATGCCGCTACTCTGGACTTACCCCTGATGCGGTCGTTATCGTCGCAACCGTTCGAGCGCTGAAAATGCATGGAGGGGGCCCCGATGTAAAACCCGGAAAACCATTGGAGCGAGCCTACACCGAAGAAAATGTAGCTCTACTACAAGCAGGGTGTTCCAATTTGATTGCTCATATTCAGACGGTCTTAAAAAGTGGATCTAAACCCGTTGTATGCATTAATAGTTTCCATACCGATACACCTGCCGAACATGCACTTATTAAAAACGTTGCGGAAGCAGCTGGCGCACGCTGTGCCGTTTCGGAACATTGGTTAAAAGGTGGCGAAGGCGCCAGCGAACTCGCTCAACAAGTGATTGATGCAGCCGAAGAGCCTAATACATTTGCCTATCTCTATGAAAACGATACGCCCATTCAAACGCGAGTGGAAAAAATTGCAACGGAGATTTATGGAGCAGACGCCGTCGATTGGTCGCCTAAAGCGCAAGAAAAATTAAAGTGCTTTGAAGCGGATTGCGAAGCCGAATCCTTGGGTATCTGCATGGTCAAAACCCATTTAAGTCTCTCTCATGATCCAACGCTGAAAGGGGCTCCAACGGGATGGCGGTTGCCTATTCAAGACCTCTTGGTCTATCGCGGAGCGGGCTTCATTGTTCCAGTGGCGGGCGATATTAAACTTATGCCCGGCACCGGTTCTAATCCTGGGTTTCGTCGTATTGATGTCGATACTGATACCGGAAAAGTAACCGGTCTATTTTAACCATCGTCGGAAGCAAATTCCTTAAGACGAGGTAAATCTACAAACTCCAAAACAGAGGCATGGGTTGCTTCTAAGCGAATTTGAGGCGCCTGATCCGCATTGAACGCCTGAACCCAGCGCGATAGACAAAGACACCAGTAATCACCAGCTTCCAATCCAGGAAAACAAAATTCTGGACGAGGCGTAGAGAGGTCATTTCCATGCTCCATCGAAAACGTAAGAAAATCTTCGGTCATCAGCGCGCATACAGTGTGCATTCCAGCATCATCAGCACAGGTATCGCACTTGCCTTTACGGAAAAACCCTGTAACGGGATCTGATGAACAAACCATCAAGGGTCCGCCTAGAACATTCTTAGCCATTTTATGCTCCTACCGGTTCTTCTTCATCCCCATAGACATGAATCGTGTCATATTGAGTGGTTCGTTGCGCAGGAACATAGCCCGCTTCGCGAATCATGTTTACCACTTGATCTTCTGTTACACCATACTCAAGTCCGGTTGCACTAACCACCTCCTCGGTCATCAATACGCCACCGTAATCATCCGCTCCAAATTGAAGCGCCAATTGAGAGACATCAGGGCCTTCAGTCACCCAACCCGCTTGCAAATGAGAGATGTTATCCAAAATAATTCGAGCCATAGCAACCATCCGTAAATAATCCGTTCCGTTCATAACGCGCGGACAATCCAATTTGGTCTTATTTGGTGAAAAGCTCCAAGGAATAAATGCCGTGAAGCCGCCCGTCTTGTCTTGCTGATCTCGAACTTTCATTAAATGCTCAACCCGCTGTGCACCCGTCTCTCCAAAGCCGTATACCATAGTGGCCGTCGTCTTCATGCCAATGGAATGTGCATCATCATGCAAATCGAGCCACGCTTGCGAACGCGTCTTTTTGGGGCTGATGGCTTTACGGATATCATCCACCAACATCTCTGCACCCCCTCCCGGCAAGGATTGTAATCCAGCAGCTTGTAGGCGTTTCAAACACTCTTTTATTGTTATGTTCTCTTCCGCTGCAATGAATTCGATTTCGGTGGGTGACAATGAGTGAATCCAGATATCTACATTATCGCGAATCAAACTTAGACATTTTTCATAATAGTCCAACTTCAAATCTGGGTTCAATCCCCCTTGAATCAAAATTTGAGTAGCCCCTGCCTCAGCTGCTTTTTTCGCTTCTTCCAGAATTTGTTCCGGCGTCCGAGTATAGCCCCGTTTGTTTTCTGGATTGGTGTAAAAGGCACAGAATTTACAATCGACCACACATACATTGGTTGTGTTTAGATTTTTATCAAAGACATAGGTTGCCAGCTTCCCGGGCACCGCAAGTGCCCGTTTTTTGGCTGCCACGCGACCCAACTCTTGGAAGGGCGCTTCATCCATCAGAATGGTTGCATCCTCCGCATTGATCCGTTCTCCCAATTCCACGCGATCTAAAATTGGCTTCCAACGAGTAGAAACGGTCGGCATCGGGGGCAAAGCCTTCACATCCGGTTGCCCTTCGAGCTGATCATAGGCGCTGTTCGTTAACACCGGCGTATGTCCATGATTGACTAAAAACTCTTCCATCTCTTCCGCAGTGAAGAACTTCTGACTCTGAGGAGCCCCGCCCTCTTTCGCAATCCGTTCATTTAAGCTCGTGCCACCGATATCGTCCACTCCGCTGTGCGTCAAAACGCCCAAAAGTTTGCGATCCATGTAATTCACCAACATCCGCACATGTGGGAAATTGTCGCAATAGATACGCGACAAGGCAGCCACGCGTACTTGACGGTCACCCGTTGGGCTATATTTCACACCGAGCGCTTTCCCGTTTGCTTGGAAAGGCAATGGGATAACCGCTTTGAATCCTCCGGTCTCATCTTGAAGTGAACGCAGACGAGAGAGATGATCAATCAAATGTTCGTCTTTTTCAATATGACCGAAGAGCATCGTTGCATTCGTTGGAATTCCCTGCGCATGCGCCTCGCGGTGAACATCTAACCAATGTTGCGCTAAAATCTTTGTCGTCGCGACCTTTTTGCGCACATCCGGATGAAAAATTTCTGCACCACCCCCCGAGATTGAACCAAAACCCTTTGCGGTTAAACGCTCTAAGCACTCTTTCACTGAAATCCCTGCATTTCCCGCTATCCAATGAATCTCAACCGCCGTCATACCTTGCAATAAGACGCCGGGTAGCATTTCACGGGATAGAGCAAAGAGATCTTCATAATAGCCAATGTCCAGCTCCGGAATCATCCCGCCCACAATATGCAAGTCGGTTAAATTGTGCCCCTGTGCTTTTTCTAAATCTTTACGGGCATCTTCAAGTGTTGTGACATACGCATCCGGTGCATTTTCATCGCGATAAAAGGAACAGAGTTTACACTTCACGACGCATAAATTGGTCGGATTCAA
>DOEU01000061.1 GCA_003532555.1 Verrucomicrobiota bacterium
AAGCCGCGATATAAAGTGGCAATTCAAACGCTCCGATGAAGAGCGTTGGGATTATGATCACTTTCCCACCCTTGAAGATTGGAATACACTAGAAGAAAAAACTGAAGCGCTATACCAGCGCCGCAGGATAAAATATGATCATCTTGAGTTAGTCCGAAAGCAACACCCAAAAAAATCATGATTAAATTCCCCCTCAAAACCGAAACCATTGAGCTGTGCCGCTTACTTAAAGCAGTCAATGTAGTCGCTTCGGGGGCGGAAGGCAAGGAGGTCATTTCTGAAGGGTGGGTTCAGGTTGACGGACATGTTGAAACCCGAAAACGCTGTAAAATACGGGCAGGTCAGATAATCTCATTTAACGGCAAAATTATTCATATCAGCACCCCAGATTAATCGAGGTGCGTCAATAATCTCCCTTTACCAATTGAATAGACCTCAAATCCAATTTTGTGCAATTCGGTATGGTCTAAAATATTTCTACCATCAAACAGAAAAGCAGGCTTTTCCATTGAATTAAAAATACGCTGATAATCTAACGTTTTATATGTGTCCCAATCCGTTAGGATTGCCAACGCATGCGCACTCGCTGCCGCTGCATATGGATCTTTTTCAAATACGATCCCCTCCGAGTCCTCTAAATCCTTTTTCGCATTATCCAACGCCTTTGGATCTGAGACCACAACATGCGCTTGCTCTAAAGCCAACTCCTTGCAAACAGAAATCGCCGGACTCTCCCGCGTATCACCCGTATCTGCCTTAAAAGCAAATCCCAGCACCGCAATGCGCTTGCCCGAGATCGTATTAAACATTGAGCCCAAAATAGTCTTCACAAATCGATTCTGTTGAAACTCATTCATGTCTACCACCTGCTGCCAATAAGCCGCCGCTTCATGCAGTCCGTAGGTTTCACAGAGATAGGCTAAATTAAGAATATCTTTCTTAAAGCAAGATCCTCCAAACCCCACACTTGCCTGTAAAAACTTCGAGCCAATCCGGCTGTCCATTCCAATCGCATACGCCACCTCAGCCACATTCGCTTCGGTCGCCTCGCAAAGTTGTGAAATCGCATTAATTGAGCTCACCCGCTGCGCCAAAAAGGCATTCGCCGTTAACTTTGATAACTCAGCCGACCACACGTTACTGGTCAAAACTCGGTCACGCGGAATCCAATTGGCATAAATCTCCACCAGCGTCTGCAATGCCTCTTGACCCTTTTTAGTTTGATGCCCGCCAATCAAGACCCGATCTGGATTTTCTAAATCGGAGATAGCCGTACCCTCCGCTAAAAATTCAGGGTTCGACAATACTTCAAAATGGACATGATTATCCCCAGCATGAAGCACCCGTTCCATCGCATCCGCCGTCCGCACAGGCAGCGTACTTTTCTCAACAATAATTTTATCAGACGTCGATACGTCTTTGATTTGCCGCGCGCACAATTCCCAATACTGAAGATCCGAAGCTCGGCCTGCGCCTTCTCCGAAGGTTTTTGTAGGCGTATTCACACTCACAAAAATAATATCCGCTACACGAATGGCATCATCTACATCCGTTGAAAAGAATAAGTTTCGCCCACGTGCCTCCTGAACTACTTCTAATAATCCAGGCTCATAAATAGGCAATTCATCGGTCTGCCAAGCCGCGATACGATCGGCATTAATATCTACCACCATCACATCAATATCCGGGCATTTTTTTGCAATCATCGCCATTGTAGGACCCCCTACATAGCCTGCGCCTATACAACAAATCTTCATAGAAAAGCTCCTAACATACAAAAACAAATTTGCCCGATACGCAGCAAAACTGCAATCGCAACTTTTTATTAACCCTTCAAAATAGGTAGTATCTTTTTAAACCGTGAATCCGCCGCATCACCCAATACTTGTAGAAGAATAGATTCAACGGGCATGACTACAGCCCCTTTGGTGCGCAACATCTCAAAGGCATAATCCCGATGCTCCGAAACACGCGATGCCGTTGCATCCGCTGCCACCCAAACATCTCGACCCTCCTCCAATAAATCGAGTGCAGTTTGATACACACAGATATGAGCCTCAATTCCAGCTAGGATAATTCTATGCGGATCGAGTTGATTCAATAACGCTTGAAACGCAGGCGCTCTACAGCAACTAAACGAAGATTTACGAATATATATTGCCCCAGTCAACTGCGTTCTTAACGGCTCAGACGTAACCCCTAATTTTTCCGGCAACTGTTCTGAAACCCCTAGTGGCACATCAAGTGCCGATAAACCTCTAGCCAACACGTCCACCTGCTTATCAAGCGCTGGACGCTGTGGTATCTGTTCATGCAAGCGACCCTGTAAGTCAATAAACACACCAAGTATAGATAGATCATCCTTCATTATTTCACCCAATGTCTTTCGCATCTGGCTCATCCACAACCCGCCTCGTTAATCCAAATGCATTCAACTTTCGATGTAACGTTCTTCGGCTCATCCCTAACTGTTCAGCCGCCAATGTCCGATTTCCAGCGGTTCGGTCGAGTGCCTGCAGGATCATCTCCTTCTCCATCTGATCCACCGTCATTTCCGGCGAGGCCTTCAAAACCGCCTGACTCCTCGATTTTGCCTGCCGAACATGGGGTGGAATATCTTCTACATCCAGCCACTCACCCCTTGCCAATACGACCATCCGCTCCACTAAGTTACGCAATTCTCGAATATTCCCCGGCCAATCATATGCTGCCAAAACGTCATACGCTTGTGGGGTAAATCCCTTAAATTTCCTCTCATTCTCATACCCAAATTCTTCAAGATAATGATTCAGCAACAACAAGATATCATCCCCCCGTTCTCGTAAAGGCGGCAACGTAATAACGACCACAAATAATCTGTAGAACAAATCTTCTCGAAAATCTCCTTGAGCCACCATCTCTTGCAAATCTCGATTGGTGGCGGCAATTAAACGCGCATCCACATCCACCGCCTGGTCACTGCCTACACGCTCAATCTGCCGCTCTTCCAACGCCCGTAGTATTTTCACCTGAACCGACGCATTGATTTCGCTAATCTCATCTAAAAAAAGGGAGCCCCCCGTCGCTTTCTCAAACCGGCCTATCCGCCGCTCAATCGCACCAGTAAAAGCCCCCTTCTCGTGCCCAAATAATTCACTCTCTAGTAAATTTTCAGCCAACGCTGCGCAATGTACCGGAACGAATGGCGCACTCTTTCTCGAACTTAACTGATGGATGGCCTTCGCCACCAATTCTTTGCCCGTTCCGCTCTCGCCCTGAATCAACACCGTTGCCCGCGACTGCGCAACCTGCCGAATGGTCTCAAAAACCGACTGCATCGGGGCCGAATGCCCAATCATATTCTCCATGCCAAAGCGCACATCCAGCTGTGCCTTCAACGCCGCATTCTCCTGCTCAAGATTACGTGACTGCAAACACCGCTTTACAACCAATTCTAATTTATCTAAATGCAGCGGCTTTGTCATAAAGTCCGTTGCACCCCGTTGCATCGCCTGAACCGCCAACTCCACATCACCATATGCCGTTAAAATAATAACCACCAAATCTGGATATTGCCGCTGCGCCTCCTCCATCAACGCCAGCCCATCCATACCCGGCATCCGCACATCGCTCAACATCACATCAACAGACTGGGTCTTTAATAGCTCCAAGGCAGAAGCCCCACTCTCGACTGCCAGCACATGATACTCCCGCTTAAAGAGCCGCACCAATCCGTCCCGTGCGCTCCGTTCATCATCTACAATTAATAACGTTGATTTAGGCATCATTTCCTCCTAATTGCGGTGCATCCAACTGAGTCAACCGCGCGTCCTCACGCGGAAAGCGCAAAATAAAACGCGTCCCTTTTCCCGGTTCAGAATTAATTGATATCTCTCCCCCATGGTCACGCATAATTCGCTGTACAATCATCATTCCCAAGCCCGTTCCCTCGCTCTTAGTGGTATGATACGGCTCATAAATCGCACTCAGTTTCCCCGAATCCATGCCGCAACCATTATCCTCTATCGCCATCCAAGCAAACCGATCACTCACGCCTGATTCCAATTCCAGAATACCCCCATCATCCATCGCCTGGAGCGCATTCTTAAGCACATTAAAGAACACCTGCTTCACTTGCACCTCATCCACCAAAACCAAGGGCACTTCGCCCGCATAAGTGCGCTCAACCAAAATACGTCGATCTTTAATTTCTTGCCCTAGCACCTCGATCGTATCCTCCATCAATACTTTCAGTCGATGCGGTTTCCGGTCGGGCATACTCGGGCGTAGCGCCTTCAAAAATTGACGAATAATCCCATCTAAACGTGAAACTTCCCTTCGCGAAACATCTACCAATTCAATCAGATCGTCCCGCACCGCTTGATCCTCTAATGCATCCATCTCCCGCTTCAATAACTGCAAATGAATATGAATCGAATTAAGCGGATTCCCTATCTCATGCGCCACACCTGCCGCCAATAAACTCAACGCATTCAACCGCTCCGATTCAACCGACTCTGCCGTTGTTTCCCGCTCACGTGTCACATCCCGTAAAATAACCACCGCGCCATCTTCACTCTCCTCGACCGCCGCAAGAGGCACCACATAAAATTCTAAGAAGCGGTGCTGCGGATAAGTGATTTCAATTTCACGACGAGCCAGTTGGCTCCACTCCACTTCATCTAAATCCAAAACTCGGTCCCACTGAATCTCTTTGAGATATCGCGCAATCGGGGTGCCCATCGCCTTGCTCTCTGTAAACCCCAGAAATTGTTCCGCCGCTCGATTCGCAAAACTCATCCGTGCCTGTGCATCTAATACAATGATACCCTCAGCTAAGGCCTGAAAAATGGTTTCCATCAACCCCTTCTCGCGAGCTAATCGTAAAAAGTAGCTTTGCAAGCTTCCCTTGTCTAAGTGGTCAAGTCGGTTCACTAATCGGTCAAAAAATCCTGCTTTCATACTTAGAATGTGTCATAAAGGCACACTCTTGGCAATCTTTAGACTTTATAAAATAGGCGCGCCATTTCGGCTCACTTAACCGGAGGAATGCCACTCTTCCAGAACCGAAGAGGTAATAAACCCATTAAACAAATCCCTACTTGGGAAAGACAAAAAACCAACAACCAAAAACTAGCGGAATCGGTGAATCCATACGAATGAAGGCCAATACTCAACTGGTTCACCCCAAACCACGACCAAGCTGTCACAACATTGCCAAACACCGCCATTACCGCAAACCCACGGGTTGCAACCATTCGGCCCCACCGAGTATGCAACATAATCGCACACCACGTCACAATTAATAAGGCTCCATTCTCTTTCGGATCCCAGCCCCAAAAGCGGCCCCACGAATCGTCCGCCCAAAGCCCGCCTAAAACTGTTCCTACAAAACTCAACAAAAGAGCAAATGCTGTTGTTCCATACAAAATCCGATCCATCTCTTGCTGCGTTGCCTCATCCAACCGCCGCGAAGCAAGGCCTGCTAAAATATAAAAGATACCAGCCACCCCAGCTATGAACGTAGCCATATATCCAAGTGTGATCGTTGTCACATGCGTTGCCAGCCAAAACCGAGTATCCAACACCGCCCGCATCTGCTCAAGGGTATCGCCTTCGCCTGCAAGAAAATGGGCAATCAACAACGTCGAAAATCCCGTAATACCACCCACTAAAGCGCCCATACCACTCGGGCGTTTCTTAAATCCACCCTCTAGGATAATACCCATGATCACCGCACCCCAGCCGATAAAAATAGCCGAGGAATAAAGATTTGTAACCGGTGGATATCCTGAAAGTAAACTTCGCGCAACGAGTGCTAATGTGTGTGGTACCGCTGTCCAAACCAACAATCGCCTCGCCCAATAGAGCAATCCCTCTCGCCGTAATAACCAGCCCACGCAGCTCAACAGCGCCACAATCAAATAAAGCGCCGCTGATTTTACAAATGCATTCGTCCGGTTAAACGCCACCTCGAATCGTAGATACTTCAACAGCTCAGGTGCTTCTCGCTTCAAGGTCAACTGATACCCCGT
>DOEU01000039.1:0-1071 GCA_003532555.1 Verrucomicrobiota bacterium
TGAAATGCCAGGATTAATGGCACTGCGTTCCAAGTATGGGACTGAAAAACCTTTAAAAGGTGCGAGAATATCAGGGTCTTTGCACATGACGATTCAAACAGCGATGCTCATTGAAACATTGCAAGAGCTTGGGGCAAAAGTTCGCTGGGCAAGTTGTAATGTCTTTTCTACACAAGATCATGCTGCCGCGGCAATTGCAAAAACAGGTACACCTGTATATGCGATAAAGGGGGAAAGTCTCGAAGATTACTGGGCTTATACCGATAAGATTTTAGATTGGGGGAAAGGAAAAGGTCCTAATTTGATTCTGGATGATGGGGGCGATGCGACGCTATTCGTTCATTTAGGCGTGAAAGCCGAAAAAAATCCCGAAATTCTCGATCGGAAACCGGAAAGTGTGGAAGAAGGCATTCTTTATGCACAATTAAAGAAAGCATTAAAAAAAGATCCAACTCGATTCTCTCGAATCGCAGAAGGAATCATGGGGGTTTCTGAAGAGACCACAACGGGAGTGCATAGGCTCTATCAGATGGAAGAAAGGGGTGACCTGCTCTTTCCTGCAATTAATGTTAATGATTCAGTTACAAAGACTAAGTTTGACAATCTTTATGGCTGCCGGCACTCGTTGGTGGATGCAATTATGCGGGCAACGGATGTTATGTTGTCTGGAAAGATTGCTGTTGTCGCTGGTTATGGTGATGTGGGAAAGGGATCTGTTCAGTCATTAAAAGGACAAGGTGCACGTATTATCGTTACGGAGATAGATCCAATCTGTGCTTTACAAGCTTCGATGGAAGGCTATGAAGTAATGTCGATGGACGAAGCCGCCTTAATCGGGGACGTATTTGTTACAACGACTGGTTGCTGTGACGTTATTACCGAGCGCCATATGAAAAAAATGAAAGACATGGCTGTTGTTTGTAATATTGGGCATTTCGATTCTGAAATTCAGGTTGAAAAGATTAAGAAATACGATTGGATGAATATTAAGCCGCAAGTGGATAAAGTAACATTTCCCAGTGGTCGTAGTATTCTATTACTCGCTGAAGGAAGACTCGCAAATTTAGGATG
>DOEU01000039.1:1391-2571 GCA_003532555.1 Verrucomicrobiota bacterium
GCTACAGGTCATCCAAGTTTTGTGATGTCGAATAGCTTTACAAATCAAGTCTTGGCTCAAATCGAACTTTTCGCGAACATAAATAATTATCCGGTTGGAGTGTATACATTGCCCAAATTATTAGATGAAGAAGTTGCTCGGTTACATTTAGAAAAATTAGGTGTACGACTCGATAGTTTGAATCGTCGACAAGCGGGTTATTTAGGTGTGCCCCAAAAAGGTCCGTTTAAACCTGAGCATTACCGATATTAACAGCTTTATGTAGAGAACGATCAGTAATCCATTGGGTTAGCAGGCGAGCGCCGAAGATGGTTGCCCCTGCTGCCTGGTAGGGTTTTTCATCCATTTCCCATGCCGTTCCTGCAATATCTAAATGAGCCCATGGGGTATCGGGCGGAACAAAGGCAGATAGGAAGGCGGCTGCAGTAGCGGTTCCTGCATTTCCACTTTTTGATAAGTTTGCTAAATCGGCAAAATCAGAATTCATATCTTGCAGATATTCAGCATAGAGTGGGAGTTGCCAAAGTCGTTCACCCGTTGATGAACCGGCCGCAAGAAGTTCATCAATTAATTTTTGATTCGAGCCTAAAACTGCGGACGCTGCATGACCCAATGCGACGATTACAGCACCTGTGAGTGTTGCCACGTCGACGATGGCTTCTGGTTTATATTTGTGCGAATAGCTCAATATATCCGCTAAAATTAATCTGCCTTCTGCATCCGTATTCAATACTTCTACCGTTTTTCCAGCATGCATTTTGATGATATCTCCTGGCCGAATAGCAGCGGCATCAGGCATGTTCTCTGCGGCACCTAAAATACCGATCACAGGATAATCCGTTTGCATTGCGTCAAGCATTTGCATGGTAGCTAAAATCGACATACCACCGCACTTATCGTAGCGCATCCATCCCATATTTTTTCCAGGTTTAAGACTAATCCCACCGCTATCGAACGTGACTGTTTTACCAATCAAAACAATTGGACGTTTTTTACTCTTTTTAGGATTATGGTTTATAATGATCATTTGAGGATCGTTTACGCTACCTTGTGAAACAGCGAGTATTCCATCAAATCCTTGATTTCCTAACTCTTTTTTGCCTAAGATCTGAACGGATAAGTCACTAGATTTAGCAAGTGATTTTGCAAATTTAGCAATATGTTTTGGCGTCGCTATATT
>DOEU01000132.1:0-3075 GCA_003532555.1 Verrucomicrobiota bacterium
TACCCCGTCTCGTAAAGAAACCTCGCATTGATCTTCAGCTCCTGTATCAACATACCAATTCATACGAAGAAAATAGAGGACGCAAACTGAAAGAAGTAATATGAAACCAAACGCTGAACTAATCTCCATTGGAAACGAACTCTTATCTGGACGCACGCTCAACACGCACGGACGCGATCTCGGGGCAGCCCTCTTCTCGATTGGGATTGATCTCACGCGTGACACCTCTATCGGAGATCACATCGATCTCATAAAATCTGTAGCACAAGACGCGCTCCAACGCACGCCCATCCTATTCATCAGCGGCGGGCTCGGCCCCACCATCGATGATATCACCCGCGATGCCCTTGCGGACCTATTCAACCGCTCCATTCAACAGCACACTCCCACCGCCAACTATCTGGAAGAATGGTATCAAAAGCGCGGTCGTAAACTCAACTCCATCGGGCTACGCCAAGCGCTCATCCTCGAAGAGGCCACCGTCCTACCCAACCCCATCGGCGCTGCCCCCGCCCAACGAATAGATCTACCAGAAAAAAAACGTTGCTATCTTCTCCCCGGCCCTCCAAATGAATTTAATGCAATCGTCGAAAAATCTATTCTTCCTGAACTAAAGAGTCAATACGTTCACCTCACCCCGAAGCTTTTCCGATCCATTCACACCCGCGGTATCGGTGAATCTGATATCGTTGAACGAATGCAACTCCAAGACATCTCAATACCCCAAGGAATTGAACCTGGTTTCTATCCCGCACAAGGACGCGTCGAAATTCGACTCACCGCCGAGGCCGATCTCGAAAATGAGCTAGAGCACTATCATAACCATCTACTCAAACTATTCAGCGACTGGCTCGATCGACCCGAAGAACGAATTGATTAAAGATCCACGAAGGTATGACGCTCTACCTGTGCACCCGGATGCGTAACAGCTCCATCGCGCGCCGGGCCCACCAACTGCGCAAATTTATGCAACGCACCCGAAGTATAAAGTGTTTCACGCGGTTGCCATAACTCCCGTCGCTCTGCCAGCTCTCCCTCGCTTAACTTCACATCCAGCGTACCCGCCTCCGCATCAATTCGAATCAAATCCCCATTCTTTAAAAGCCCAATCGGGCCCCCAACCGCCGCTTCTGGTCCAATATGCCCAATACAAAATCCACGAGTACCTCCCGAAAAACGTCCATCCGTAATCAACGCCACTTTATCACCCGCTCCCTGACCATAAAGCGCAGCCGTTGTTGACAGCATTTCCCGCATACCCGGCCCCCCCTTCGCGCCTTCATAACGAACCACCAACACCTCTCCATCCTCATAATCACGATTCTGCACCGCATCAAATGCGGCCTGCTCGCCATCGAAAACGCGGGCCGGGCCTTCAAAAACCAACTCCTTCAAGCCCGCAATTTTAACAATACCACCTTCTGGCGCTAAATTACCCTTCAACCCCACAACACCACCTGTTGGATGAATCGGGTTCGAAATTGGGAACACTACATCCTGATTTTCAGGCAACTTCACATCCGCATAATTCTCCGCCAAAGTCTTGCCCGTAACCGTAATGCAATCGCCATGCATATAGCCATGATCCAATAATTCCTTGATCACCACACCCACGCCACCTACATCAAAAAGATCCTTTGCCACATACGAACCACCCGGCCGTAAATTCGCAATATACGGCGTCTTCTTAAAAATCTCCGCCACGTCAAATAAATTGAATTCAAACCCCGCCTCATGTGCCATCGCAGGCAAATGCAATGCAGCATTCGTCGATCCACCCGTTGCCGCCACAATCGCCGCCGCATTCTCCATTGATTTCCGTGTTACAATATCTCGCGGATACGGACCCCCATTTTTGATCAACTCAACCACCGCAGTACCCGATGCCTTCGCATAAGCGTCTCGACTCTCATACGGCGCAGGCGCTCCCGCCGAATTAGGCAATGCCAATCCGATCGCCTCCGACACACACGCCATCGTATTTGCCGTAAATTGACCCCCACATGCTCCCGCCGATGGACACGCCACACACTCAAGCTCTTTCAAATCTGAATCCGAGAACTCCCCACTTGCATGTTTGCCCACCGCCTCAAAGACATTCACTACATCCACATCTTTTCCACGAAAACTCCCCGGTAAAATTGTTCCGCCATACATAAAAACCGAAGGCACATTCAACCGCAACATGACCATCATCATCGCTGGCAAAGATTTATCGCACCCTGCCAATCCCACCAATGCATCATAACAATGACCCCGCATCGTCAGCTCAACCGAATCTGCAATCACCTCCCGCGAAACCAACGAAGAGCGCATCCCCTCATGTCCCATTGCAATCCCATCGGTCACCGTAATCGTCGTAAACTCTCGCGGCGTTGCCTTCGATTCATCCACTCCTTTCTTCACCGATTGCGCCTGACGCGATAGCGAAATATTACAGGGAGCCGCCTCATTCCAGCATGTCGCCACCCCAACCAAAGGCTGATGAATCTGCTCCTCCGTCATCCCCATCGCATAATAATAGGACCGATGCGGCGCACTCTTCACGCCCTCTGTCACATACCGACTAACCAGTTTCTCTTTATTCCATCCATCCGGATGCGCACGCTCTTCATTAAAACTCATTACAAACTCCCTAACTCTCAAAGCTCCAAACTAACAATCCCCCCATCCTATGAAAACTACAAAACCAATTAGATAGGTGCAGTCGACCGCATTAATAATTAGAAAAAAAAGCTCCATAGCGGTATGGTGCAACGCAATGAAAGAAGATTGGATTCAGCAAAAACTCGATGAGGCCACCAAACGCGGATTAAGCCGTCAAGCGGCTGTGCAAACCCAAACCGGTGGCATCATCAAAGAGAACGGAAGACGCATTCTCAACTTCTCCGGCAACGACTACCTCAACCTCGCCCACCATCCCCACCTTATCGAACGCGCCCGAACCGCCCTCGAAACCTATGGCAGCGGGGCTACCGCCTCCCGTCTCGTCAGCGGCACCCTCCCGCTTCATGAAGAACTCGAAAGCCGCCTTGCCGCCAACAAACAGCAACCCACCGCTCTACTATATGGCTC
>DOEU01000132.1:3389-22156 GCA_003532555.1 Verrucomicrobiota bacterium
AACACCGCTCTACTATATGGCTCCGGCTACCTCACCAGCCTCGGCACGATTCCTCATCTAGTTGATCGACACGATCTCATCTTCGCAGACCGCCTCATTCACGCCTGTATGCTCGATGGCGCTCGCCTATCCAAGGCTAAACTCATCCGCTTTAATCACAACGATCCTGTCGACCTTCAGCACCGCCTTGAACACCACCCCGCTAACGGATCCCGACGCCTCATCCTCACCGAATCCCTCTTCAGTATGGATGGCGACCTCGCCCCTCTTAGCGAAATCGCCCAAATCGCCATCGATCAAGATGCCATGCTTATGGTTGATGAAGCCCACTCCATGGGTGTTTTTGGTCCCGCAGGAAGCGGTCGCATCCGCGAACATAGCCTCCAATCCGCCACCACCCTCACCATGGGCACTCTCAGCAAAAGCCTCGCTGGCTATGGAGGATATGTCTGTGGATCCGAGCTCCTTCGCCGCTATCTGGTTCAAACTTCTCGATCCTTCATCTACACCACTGCACCCCCACCCGCTCAACTCGGCACCGCCCTCGGCGCATTAGAAATCCTCGAAAACGAGCCCGACTTAGGCACCCGACTCCTCGAAAAAGCCACTCATTTCCGAAAAGCACTCCACTCTCACGGCCTTGATACACTCCAATCCGCCAGTCAGATTATTCCCGTTCTTATTGGAGATAACCATAGCACTATGCAGATCGCCGGCACTCTTAAAGAACAAGATATCCTCGTCGGAGCCATTCGCCCCCCCACCGTTCCAGAAGGCACCGCCCGTCTACGCATCAGCCTCACCCTCGCCCACACCGACGACGATATTTACCGGGCCATCCGAGCTATCATCAACGCCATTCAATCATGAAAAAGAAACTCATCATCATCTCCGGGTGGGCACACAGCACAAATGCCATTCAACCCCTCGGAGACCGGCTAGCCAATCATTTCGACATCCAGCTCCTAAGTGGAGCCAACGCCTTAAAACAAAAAACACTCCCCGAAGCCGACGCCATTTTAACCAGCTCCATGGGTGGGCTGATCGCCTTTGAGCGACTTCCCGCCCGTTGTCAAAAACTAGTTTTACTATCTGGAACAGCCTGCTTTTGCAAACAGCCCAACTACAAACATGGCACCGCCCCCCGCATCTTGCAAAGGATGCAAAAGCAACTCGACCAAGATCCGCACACCCTCATTCAAACCTTCTTCAAAAAAGTCCACGCCCCACACCGACCCAGCTACCAAAAAAAAGAACCGCCGCCCCTCGACCTGCCCGCGCTCCATCAAGGACTCGACTATCTACGTCAAACCGACCTGAGAACTCTCATCCCCTCTATCTCAATTCCGGTACTCATCATGCATGGAACCCAAGACCAAATTATACCAATCGGGGCAGCGCAGTGGTTACACGACAATTTGCCGCAAAGTGAGTTTATTTCATATGAAGGACACGGTCACGCTCTTGCCGCCCATGCGTTTGAACAAACTATGCAGGCGGTGGAATATTTCCTGGTGTGAAATAACGAATTGTTGGGTAAGCCAAGTCGATCTGCGCTTCCGCCTGAAACGCCAATAAAATCTCTTCCCAGATTTTTTGTTCCGTTCCACGCCGCATCCGCGGGTTCACCAGATATCGAATCGTCAGCATGACTCCCGAATCCTTTACACTCGTATAGACGATTGGCGTTAACTTGCCCGCTACAATTAAATACTTTCGCGCTGCCCGACGAATCTGATTTTGAGCCCCCGTAGAAAGCGACTCTGCCTGCTCACCTGCAATCGCCAACATCAACTCCTTCGCCCGTTTCCAATCACTTTCAAACGTGATTAACACCGGAATTTCATTCCAAATATACTCAAATCCCACGTGCGAATTTGCCGTCGGATACTTCAATACGTGGCTATTAGGCACATGAATAATCCGCCCCGTGCTCTGGTCTGCATCCACCCAATTACCTACCTCCACAATACTAAACTGAAATAGCCGAATATCGATTACATCTCCCTGCACTCCATTGATTTCCACCCGATCCCCCACTCGGAAAGGCTTCCGTCCCTCAATGAAGAAAAACCCCGCCAAATTCGCAATCGTATCATGCAACGCAATCGCCAAACCTGCACTCGTCAGCCCTAAAAACGTTCCGATTGACTCCATACCATTCAGCCAAATCGAACCCAACGAAAAAAGAAATAGCCCCGAATACACATACGTAAACGTCTTGCGCAAATTATACGACCGCTTCTCATCCTGCACGTTTCGCCGAATAATCATGGATGTCATCAGCCGTAATGCCACGAAAATAACCAGCGCGCCCAAAGTATACACCAAATGCTCCGCCACCATTTCACTTAAATTTAAAAACGCTGCTAGTTCAGTTATCATGATTTAATCTTATCGATTCTCCCGCTGCTACGCAACGGTTGCGTTTGCAATTTCCATCCACGTTCCCTATCTTTTACGGATGAGGAATGAATGAACCATAAACGATTTGCCAACGCAGCTTCAACCTACGATCAACACGCAGCCCCCCAGCTCGAACTGATTGGAGAATTGCTCAAACAAGCGCCCGCAATGGCACCCCATCGCATTCTCGATGTCGGTGCCGGAACTGGTCTGCTTACCGAACAACTTGCCACACTCTATCCAACGACCCCAATCGATGCCATCGATCTTGCCGAAGAGATGATTGAACAGAGCCAAAAGCGCCTCCATCACCTTCCCCAAATCAACTGGATTCAAGCCGAAGCCGAAACATATACCCCCCAAAAATCCTATACGCTCATCGCTTCAAGTGCCGTCCTCCACTGGTCTCCCAATCTTACCGCCACCCTACAAAACCTCTACAACGCCCTCCAACCCGGTGGCCACTTCCTTCTTGGTCTTATGCTACATGGCACGCTCTGGGAACTCCGCGAACTGCGTCGCCGCATTGCTCCCAACAAAGGAATCGGGCTCATACTCCCCACCGAAAAAAACGTCACCGAACAAATCCAACATACCGGCTTCGATATCCTCTACTCCACAACCGTCGAACGCCGCCAAATCTATTCCAACACCCGCGACTTTCTTCAAGCCATTCATGAGCAAGGCGTCACCGCCCTCCCCAAACACGATCTCCCCCTCAACCGCAGCGAAATCCTCGCACTCATCCACGCCTACGAAGCCAACCATGCGACCGCCGGTGGCATCTACGCCACCTACGAAACCGCCTGCTATCTACTCAAAAAACCTGAGGCCCTCTCCCTATGAGCAGTTTCTTCATCACCGGAACCGACACCGATGCCGGCAAAACCGTTTTAGCCGCCCTACTTCTTGCCGCCCTCCACCAGCGCGGACACAATGCCCTACCCATGAAACCCGCCCAAAGTGGATGCACCGACAACATTCCCGACCTTGATTACGCCCTTACCCTCAGTGGTATCCAAGCCGATCCTGCCCTTAAACCCCTCCTAGCACCCGCCTGCTATACCCCCGCCTGCTCCCCCCACCTCGCCGCAGAAATGGAAAACCGTCCCCTTACCCTTCAACGCTTAGTCAACGCCTATCACACCCTCTCCCGCCAAGCAGAAATCCTGCTCGTCGAAGGCGCCGGAGGTGTCCTGGTTCCCCTCAACCGGCAAGAAACCATGCTCGATCTCATGGCCGAACTTAAACTCCCCATCCTCATCGCCGCCCGCCCCGGACTTGGCACTATCAATCACACTCTCCTCACCATCAAAGCCCTTCGCCAGCGTAACCTCCCCATCGCCGGCTTCGTCTTTATCCACACTCGTCCCGATGGAAGCGACTTCACCGAACCCGACAACGCCCGCACCATTACCGAATTTGGGCAAACGCCTTGGCTCGGAACGATTCCCTATATCTTCGAACTAGATACTCCCACACCCAAACCCTTTTCCAAGCTGCCTACAGCCGTACAATCGCTAACTCAAGAAATCCTAGAAAAGATCCTTCCATGAGCCACCTCTTTCATCCCTACACCCCCTTCTCCGCCATCCAAGCCGGCAACTTTCCTCACATCGTCCGCGGCGAAGGCATCTATCTCTTCGACGATCAAGGCAATCGCTACGTTGATGTAGTCTCCAGCTGGTGGGCCTGTTCCCTCGGTCACAACCACCCCAAGATCGTGCAAGCCATCCAGCAGCAAGCTGGAATTCTCCAGCACTCCATCACCGGCGGCATGACCCATCCCACCGTTATCGAACTCGCCGAAACCCTCTCACACCTCATGCCCACTCCCGACCGCCACGTCGTATTCGCCAGTGACGGCGCCAGCGCCGTAGAAGCTGCCCTCAAAATTGCCGTCCAATACTGGTACAACATCGGTCGCCCCGAGAAAAAAGCTCTTATTGGTATGGACCAAGGCTACCACGGCGACTCCTTAGGAGCACTCGGTGTCGGCTTTGTGGACCACTTCCACGAACCCTACAGCGAAATCATAACCCATACTGCCAAACTCCCCTTTCCCCAACCTACCCCAACCGATCCCAACGGCTTTGAGCCTAGCCGAACCATCATAACCGCTCATGCCAATCACCTTGCCGCGATCATCCTAGAACCCCTCTGCCTTGGTTCCGCCGGCATGAAAATGTATCCCGCCGACTATCTCAAACAACTCGCCGAATGCTGCAAAGAAAACGAAGTCCTTCTCATTGTGGATGAAATCGCCATGGGCTTTGGACGTACCGGCGAACGCTTCGCCCATAATCACGCCGGCATCGACCCCGACCTCGTCTGCATCGGTAAAGCCCTTACCGGCGGCTACATGCCCCTTAGCGCCTGCATCATCAAAGACCGGCTCTACGACACCTTCAGCAACCTTGGCTGCCGCGACGGCACCTTCTACCACGGTAACACCTATGCCGGACACCCCATCGGCTGCGCCGCCGCCCTCGCTGCCCTCCGTATCTACGAAGCCGAGAACACCGTCGCCAATACCACCGAAAAAGCCGCCACCATGCGTGACCAAATGAAACCCCTAGAGCAACGCAGTTGTGTCAAAGAAACCCGCTTCCTCGGTATGATCGGCGTCGTTGAACTCCACTCCCAATACGCCGACAAAATGCCTCACATCAAATATGCCCTGCGCCAAGCCGGCTACCTCTTCCGCCCCCTCGGCACTATTATCTACCTCATGCCGCCCCTGATTATTTCTATCGACGATCTCACCAAAGCCATCAACGCACTTGCCGATGCTCTGCCCAGTGAATAGTTCTATTTCTTATACCCCAACAGACCAGTCTGCAAAGTTTTTGAGCATCTGCAGGCCAGCATATTGAGATTTCTCGGGATGAAACTGGGTGGCAAAGACATTATCGCGCCAAATACAGGAGCAGTAGTCGATACTATAGTTAGTTTTGCCGGCGATCAGCCCGCCGTCGGGTGTGTCGACATAGAACGAGTGTATGAGATAAAAATAAGCGTTGGGCTCGATGCCCGTAAACATTGGGCAATCCGGTTGTACAGCTTCCACACGATTCCAGCCAATCTGTGGAACTTTATGGTCTGTAGGCAGATTAAAGCGTTTCACCACACCTTCAAAAAGCGAAAGTCCAGCTACTCCGGGGGATTCTTCCGAAGAGGCAAACAGCGCTTGCAACCCCAAGCAGATTCCCATCAATGGACGCCCAGCAGAAACCCACTCGCGAATCAACTCCACAAAACCATTTACTTCGAGGTGCTCCATACAGTCACCAAATGCACCTACTCCAGGCAGAATTAACGCATGGCACCGATCCGCCTCCTCCCGACGTTCAACGAGGCGCACCTCTTGCTCGAGATAATGCAGAGCGTTCACCACACTTCCGAGATTACCCATGCCGTAATCAATCACACCGATCATGAATCCCTCATGTTCCGAGTCGTCCTTTGCTTGAAGGCACTTGATCAAGCGCACGGGAATCTTGTGCGCACGCCATGCGCATTGCACGCGCCACGGCTTTAAAGACAGCTTCAATACAATGGTGTAAATCTTCGCCAAACTTTAGCTCAATGTGCAGGTTGATCTGAGCGGCATCCGAGAAGGATCGCCAAAAATGCTTCATGATCATAACGTCAAAATCGCGGATATATTTCTGCTCATGCTCGAAGGTATAGACGAAAAACGGACGCCCGCTCAAATCGAGGCATACTTCGGCTTGCGCTTGCGCCTCATCCATTGGCAGCACCCAAAATCCATAGCGGTTGATCCCTTTACGATCACCTACCGCTTCCTTAAAGGCGCTTCCCAATACAATCCCGACATCTTCAACGAGGTGATGATAATCCACCTCCACATCGCCCGTAGCTTTAATCTCTAAATCGAGCAAGGCGTGTTTCGCAAATAGATCAAGCATGTGATTCAAGAAGGGAATCGGGGTGTTATTGGTGTAGAGTCCCGAGCCATCTATATTCAACACCAAGGCAATTTGTGTTTCAGATGTATTTCTCTCAATCGATGCTGTTCGTTTACTCATAATAGAACCTCTACTCGAACATACGACCCCCACCGAGCTCCATCAAGAACGAATCGATGCAGAACTTGCTTAGAGCGACTGGGTGGTGTCGGGTGCGGAGATATGAATTGATTCCTCAAAGACCATCGGCTTTAACGATTTTAAATCGGAAGTCGTCCGTACTTTTGAGGAAGGGGTTGCATCTAATGCCTCAAACTCCAAGTTAGCCTCCGCCTTGCCCGCGCCATCGTCGTTCAGAAAAGAGAGTGAAAAACAGCCGGTAAGGCTGAACAGAAGTGCGAGCAAAAGCCCGTTTAATATTGCCATATTCAGTTTCATATTTCCGTAAGTATGAGAAACTACCAGAAGCTATTAGGGCGTCAAACCCTATCGACCACTCACCGCGGTTTGTCCTTGTACTATCTTCAATGGACTCCTACGATTTGCTCTCAATTAGGAGATAAAAAATGGCAACGATTACATTTAAAGGTACCCCCATTAACACCCTTGGAACTTTACCTGAAAATATTCAACCCGCCCCTGCATTCGAAGGTGTTTTGACCGATCTAAGTTTACTCACCCTCGCAGACCTAAAAGGCAAAACGATCCTCTTAAATATTTTCCCGAGTATTGATACTGGCATCTGTGCAATGTCAACACAGCGCTTTAATCAAGCTGCCGGCGCATTAAAAGACACTGTTATTCTTTGTGTGTCGATGGATCTTCCATTCGCCTTAAATCGCTTTTGTAACGCTGAAAAGTTGGAAACTGTTAAACCTCTATCAGTTTTCCGATCCTCGTTCGGAACCGACTATGGCGTGACAATTACTGATGGGCCGCTTAAAGGATTACTCTCCCGTGCAGTAGTTGTAATCAATCCTGAAGGCAATGTTGTTTATACTGAACAGGTGCCTGAAATTGCTCAAGAACCCGATTATGATGCGGCACTGGCTTTTGTTTCCTAATGAGTTCTGATCAAAATAATTTAGGCAAATCAAGATCTAAAGGTCTATGCCCCATTTCAAGGATTGATCTGGATAAACCTTTTAAAGAAAGAACGCCGAGAGAGCGCCGAGTCAGATTCCATTTCTATTCAATTCGACTCGTAGCATTTATTCATCTACTCATCGCGATTGGTATTCCACTCTACATGCAGGGTTACCTTCCGACACTTGCAATCGTCATGTTTGTTATTATAAATCTATCTATTTCCTTATTATTAAACCGTTTTTCACTTCTCGGATATCGTATTGCAGTTGTTTATTATTTCGTATTTGGAATGGTTTCAACGCTTACAATCCAAAGAGGAAATGGGGAGCAACTAATAGGAATTATACTTGCGTTACTTTCGCTCTATTTGATTGGCAACCAAACATCAAAATCCATGTTTGATCGTTCTATTGAAGCCCAAGACTAAACTAGTTAATAATTAGAAATGGAACGGTAATACTAATCTTATGAAGAAGTTTAAACTTCTTTGTGTTTCCGTCATCCGTTGCCTGATTCGTCGGCTTAATTAATAAAAATGCTTTTAGGGCAAAAATAAATGAAACCGCATGTAACGTACCGACTACACATGGAGAATTAGATAACCATGCTAAAATCCAATTAATAATTGCTAGCGCGCTTATCAGTGCAAAAAAAGTGGAAACAATGCTCTTAGAAGAGCCCGAATAGATTCGGCTTCCAATTCTTTAAAGACAAGCGGCGCAACAACAGAAGTATGAAACAATATAACTCCACAAATTATACCTGAAAATAATACTTGTGTGGTGATCAACTATTTACCCCGTTAAACTTAATCTAAAGAATGTTGAGCCCGCCTGAAGCGGCGCAGAATTTGTTAAATTCCGGTGAGTGTTCCTTCTCAACTTTAAACAATATAACTGTTGAATCAGTTATTTTATCTCTGTTCTAGATCGACATAGTCGCGCAATGCAGCCCCTGTGTATATTTGACGTGGTCGACCGATACGTTGTCCTTGTGCATGCAACTCCCGATAGTTTGCAACCCATCCTGGGATACGTCCAATAGCAAATAAAACCGTAAACATATCAATCGGAATGTTTAATGCCTTGAGAAGAATTCCGCTGTAAAAGTCCACATTTGGATATAGATTCCGATCCACAAAGTAATTATCACTTCTAGCCATCTCTTCCAGCTCCTTGGCAATTCCCATTAATGGATCATCAATATTTAAGGCTTCCAACACATTATCAACTTGTACTTTTAAAACCTTCGCCCTTGGGTCAAAGTTTTTGTAAACACGGTGCCCAAATCCCATCAACTTCACACCAGATGATTTATCTTTCGCTTTAGCCACAAAATCACTTGGCGCTATGCCGTCATTATAAATGCTGTTTAACATCTTAATGACTTCGCAGTTTGCTCCGCCATGCAATGGTCCCCATAGAGCACCAACACCTGCAGATACAGAGCTAAATAAATTAGACTGCGAACTGCCTACAATACGCACAGTAGATGTAGAACAGTTTTGCTCATGGTCAGCATGAAGGATCAAAAAGAGATCCATCGCCTTTTCAACTGCTGGAAGAACTTCATATGGCCGTCCAGGTTCTGAAAACATCAGATGCATAAAGTTCGCTGCGTAACTTAAATCTGGATTATAAGTATTAGGAGTTTTCCCTAGATTTACACGATATTGACCGGCGGCTAATTCAAGTGCTTGAGCCATGATCGTGTAAAGCGGTCTTGTAAAACTTTCACCTTCAACCGCTACACCTAAATCGCTTGTATTATGAGCGGCTAACACACTGATGAGTGAAGAGAGTGTTGCCATAGGAGGTGCATCTTTTGGAAAAGCATTAAGATGTCCTATAATTTCTCTTGGCATACCGGCAGCACTATTGATTCCCGCTTGAAAAGAGGCTTTCTCATCTGCAGTTGGAAGATGTCCGTAAAGAACTAAAAAAGCACTTTCTAGAAAATCTGATTTTTCACAGAGCTCTTCGATTGCATAACCACGGTAGCGAAGTATGCCCTTCCCTCCATCAATAAAAGTAATGTCGGATGTGCATGAACCGGTATTACCATATGCAGGATCTAATGTTATCAAACCAGTCTCAGCTCGAAGTTTAGTAATATCTAAACCTGTTTCATTTTCTGTTCCAGTTAATGAATCTAATTCAATAGTTTTTCCATCAAATGTTAATGTTGCTTTTTTATCACTCATTTCTTACTCCAAAGTATTTTAAGCTAAAGACGAAGAGACAGTTTTACCAATATCTGCAGGGGATTCAACAACAACAATACCACATTCTTTCATTATCTGTTTTTTTGCTGCAGCGGATTCATCTTCACCTGAGACAATTGCACCGGCATGTCCCATTCTCCGCCCAGGCGGTGCCGTCTGTCCTGCAATAAACCCAATGACCGGTTTGGTTACATTTTCTTTGGCATAATTCGCTGCCTCGATCTCCATCGACCCGCCAATCTCACCGATCATTACGATCGCATCCGTTTCCGGATCCGCCTCAAACATTTCCAATAATTCTTTTATCGTTGTGCCGATAATAGGATCTCCTCCGATGCCAACGCAAGTGGACTGACCTAATCCTTCACGAACCAATTGGTCTACTGCCTCGTATGTTAGCGTTCCCGACTTGGAAATAACCCCGACCCGACCTTCTTTAGCTATGAATCCTGGCATAATGCCAACTTTAGCTGCACCTGGAGTCAAGACTCCCGGACAGTTTGGACCTATGAAACGGGATCCAGTCTGCTCTACATATGATTTCACCTCAACCATCTGAGCCACTGGGATACCTTCAGTGATGCAAACGATTAGCTCTATCCCCGAAGCCGCGGCCTCCATAATGGCATCCGCTGCAAACGGGGGCGGAACAAAAATGAGTGACACATTTGCGCCGACTTGCTCACGGGCTTCAGCACAAGAGTCGAATACCGGCACCTTACCATCAAGCGCCGTTTGTCCTCCCTTGCCAGGCGTTACACCTCCAACCACATTACCACCATACTCTAGGCACTGCTCAGCATGAAAACTACCTTCTGAACCGGTAATGCCCTGCACGATAATACGAGATTCTTTATCTACTAAAATCGACATCTTACTCCCCCTTGGCAACGGCAACTACTTTATGCGCTGCATCTTCAAAATGATCTGCCGAGATAATTGAAACTCCTGAATTGGAAAGCAGTTCTTTGGCAACCTCAGCATTTGTACCCGCGAGGCGAACAACTACAGGAACATTCAGATCGAGCTCCTTTACCGCCTCAATAATTCCATTTGCAATACGATCACATCGAACAATTCCACCAAAGATATTAATTAAGACCGCTTTAACATTTTTATCCGAGAGAATAATCCGAAAACCATTTTTAACGGTCTCTACGTTAGCACCACCACCAACATCCAAGAAATTAGCTGGAGAGCCTCCTACTTGCTTGATTATATCCATAGTCGCCATTGCTAAGCCTGCACCGTTGACCATACAACCTACTTCTCCATCTAACTTGATATAGTTGAGATTATACTTATCAGCTTCTACTTCGGCTGGATCCTCTTCATCCAAGTCACGCATCTCGACCACATCTGGATGTAAATAAAGTGCGTTACTATCAAAATTCATCTTGGCATCTAAAGCAACCAATGAACCTTGTTCTGTAACTACCAAAGGATTAATTTCCACAATCGAAGCATCTATTTCACGGTATAGAGTATAGAATTTCTGGAACATGCTAGCGGCTTGACGAGCTTGCTTGCCCTCGAGCCCAAGAGCTTTAGCTAATCGTCGCCCCTGGAAACCGAGTAATCCAAGACCAGGTGTAACTGCCTCACGAACAATCTTTTCGGGCGCTTTTTTAGCAACCTCTTCGATCTCCATTCCACCTTCGGATGAGACCATAAAAATATCTTTTCCAGATGATCGATCAAGCGTGATTGCTACATAAAATTCCTGCGCAATGTCTAACGCTTCTGCAACCATCACTTTCTTGACTAAGCGGCCATCATCACCAGTTTGATGCGTAATTAAGGTCATGCCAAGGATCTCATTAATCTTATCAAAAGCACTCGCACGATCTGAACAGAACTTAACGCCGCCGCCTTTACCTCGTCCTCCGGCGTGAATCTGAGCTTTAATTACAAACTGCTCTGCACCTAAATCTGCCTGAACTTGATCCAATGCCGCTTCTGCTTGCTCTAGTTTATCAATAGTAATGCCATCCTGAATAGGGATAGCATATCTCTTCAAAAGCTCTTTGGCTTGAAATTCGTGTATCTTCATTTTTTCTTTCGGGTTCTAGATGCAATGAACTCACGGTTGAGTCTCGCTATATGTTTCACATCAATACCTTTAGGGCAAGCAACTGCGCACTCATATTCGTTTGAGCAATTACCAAAGCCTAATTTATCCATAGTATCCACCATCTCTTTAACCCGAGATGCCCGCTCAGGTGCGCCCTGCGGGAGTAGTGCAAACTGAGATACCTTTGCTGAGGTGAAAAGCATTGCAGCTCCATTTGGACATGCAGCGACACACGCACCGCAACCAATACACGCAGCGGCATCCATTGCTGAATCCGCAAAATTCTTTTCGATAGGAATTGTTGATGCCTCCGGTGCGCTTCCCGTTTTAACCGATACATATCCACCAGAGGCTACAATCTCGTCCAATGCACTACGATCTACGATCAGATCTTTAATCACCGGAAATGCATCAGCTCGAAAAGGCTCAATTGTTAATTCATCGCCATCTTCAAAACTGCGCATATGTAACTGACACAGTGTAGTACGATCATGCGATCCGTGGGTCATACCCGCAACCAATGCACCACATGATCCGCAGATCCCTTCTCGACAATCATGCTCAAAGGCAATCGGCTCTTTCCCTGAACAGGTCAGGTTCTCATTCACTACATCCAGCATTTCAAGAAACGAAGCATTCGTATCGATATTCTCCGCTTTGTAAGTCTCGAAAGCCCCTTCTTGACCTGCTTGCTGGCGCCACACATTCAACGTTAGATTTATTTTTTTATCTGCCATTATTTATACGACCTTTGACTTAATGGTACCTCTTCAAAAAAAAGCGGTTCTTTGTGTAGAACCGGTTCCTCACCAACACCCTTATATTCCCAAGCTGAAACATAGGCAAAAGATTCATCATCACGAAGTGCTTCTCCCTCTTCAGTCTGACTTTCTAATCGAAAATGCCCGCCACATGATTCTGACCGATCTAAGGCATCGCGCAACATCACTTCAGCAAATTCCAAAAAGTCCGCTACCCGGTTCGCTTTTTCAAGTGCTTGATTCAAGTCATCGCCCGAGCCCGGCACATTGACATCGCTCCAAAATGCATCGCGTAGTTTAGGAAGCTCTTCAAGCGCTTTCTTTAATCCTACCTCACTTCGCGCCATTCCACATTCATTCCACATCAACAAACCAAGTTCCCTATGAAAATCATCTACCGTTCGCGTGCCTTTAACCGCCAGTAGTTTTTCCAGCTTATTCGCAGCAGTTTGCTCTGCTTCCTCAAAAGCGGGATGCGATATATTAATCGAATCGCGCTTCAAATCTGCAAGATAGTTATTGACTGTATTGGGCAAAACAAAATACCCATCCGCTAAACCCTGCATTAAAGCCGACGCTCCCAACCGATTTGCTCCGTGATCGGAAAAGTTCGCCTCTCCAATAGCATACAAACCAGGCACCGTCGTCATTAAATTATAATCAACCCATAATCCACCCATGGTGTAATGCACAGCCGGATAGATCATCATCGGAGTTTCATAAGGATCATCATCAGTAATCCGATTATACATCTCGAATAAGTTTCCATAACGAGCTTCAATCGCGTCGCGACCTAAGCGGTCAATTGCTTCTGAAAAATCAAGATAAACAGCATCGCCAGTTGGCCCAACACCATACCCAGCATCACAGACCTCTTTAGCATTACGCGATGCCAAATCCCGCGGCACCAGATTCCCAAAACTGGGATACTTACGTTCCAAGTAATAATCACGCTCATCTTCAGGGATCTCAGCAGCCAATCGCTTATCATCTTTCTTTTTCGGCACCCAAATTCGCCCATCGTTACGCAAACTTTCCGACATTAAAGTAAGCTTAGACTGATAGTCTCCGTGCACAGGGATACAAGTGGGGTGAATTTGCGTAAAACATGGATTCGCAAACGCCGCGCCTTTCTTGCACGCACGCCATGCTGCACTTGCATTGCAATTCATTGCGTTGGTTGAAAGGTAAAAAACATTGCCATATCCACCAGTCGCCAAAACCACAGCATCACCTATGTGGCGATCAATCTCTCCAGTTACTAAATTCCGAGTAATAATACCGCGAGCACGGCCGTCAATAGTAACAACATCAATTAATTCGCAACGGGTGTGCATATTGACCGTGCCTTTAGAGATCTCTTTTTGCAGTGCACCATAAGCTCCCAAGAGCAATTGCTGTCCAGTTTGACCACGAGCATAGAACGTTCGCGAAACTTGCGCGCCCCCAAATGAACGATTAGCGAGATTTCCACCATATTCTCGTGCAAACGGAATGCCTTGTGCCACGCAGTGATCGATAATTTGATTACTTACCTCAGCCAAGCGATGCACATTCGCTTCACGTGAACGATAGTCGCCTCCCTTGACAGTGTCATAAAAAAGCCGATGCACTGAATCACCATCATTAGGATAATTCTTCGCAGCATTAATACCCCCTTGTGCCGCAATCGAATGAGCACGACGAGGTGTATCAGAATAAGTAAAACTCTCTACTTGATATCCTAGCTCAGCCATAGTAGCGGCTGCCGAAGCACCTGCTAAACCTGTTCCCACAACGAGAACTTTATATTTCCGCTTATTGGAGGGATTTACTAGTTTAACGCCAAACTTATGACGCGTCCACTTCTCAGCCATCGGTCCTTCAGGAATATTTGCATTCAATTCTACCATGATCTTCCTCGATTTATTTCAAATACGCGATAATTGGAATGATAGCGAAGGTCGACGCCATGCCTATGGCAATCCACATGCTAGCCGCTTTAATCTTACTACCTGAACGTGGTACATAAACCCCATATGTTTGCAATGCGCTTTGAAGTGCGTGGCTAAGGTGCAAACCAACAGCAATCATGAAAAAGATGTAAACACCTACATACCAGAGATCCCCTTGGAAACGACTCAATACCATGCCGTACACGTCATAAACCTCATGCCCATCCAGCATCGTTTTTGACTTTTCGTAAAATTTAAAATTCGCCAAATGGATAATGATAAATGCAAAAATCATACCCCCTGACCACGGCATTAATCGTGCTGCAAGAGAGCGCTCTCTTGATCCTTTTTGAGAATAACGGGACGATGCTGCCTTTCGGTTCGCCCACGTTGTTTTTGCCGCAATGATCATGTGCACTGAGATTGAAGCCAGCATCAATATTTCAATACCAATCACAATTGGAACGAGTTTATGAAGATGGTGTGCATAGGAATTAAAAAGATCTGGTCCAAAAAGAAAGAGAACGTTCCCGCCCATATGCGGAATAAGAAACAACAAGAACATTATTGTGCCAGATGTTGCCAGCAACAATTTTTGTCCAATAGAACTCAATAAAAATCGCGTACTATTCATTTTTATCACTCTTTTTATCTCTCCCCTTCGAGCCCCCTATATAAAACCAATTAGGCGTCTAATAAAATCCCTAAAACACAGGAACTTTAGTCTATCTACCCCGATTGCAAAAAAATAAGTGCAAACGCGTTGCAGGCATTGATACTCATTGATAGTTTCGGCTCTTCGAAAAGAATATTACAGCGTTTCACAAGGAGAAATATGTCTAGAAAAAAAATTGCACTCGTCGGCGCCGGTCAAATTGGCGGAACTATGGCTCTATTGGCCGCTCAAAAAGAGCTAGGTGATGTAGTCACAATTGATATTTCCGCAGGGATCCCGCAAGGGAAAAGTCTAGATATCACCCATGGTGCAACCGTTATTCCATCATCAAGTAGCCTAGTCGGTTCCAATGAATATGATGCGATGAAAAATGCCGATGTTGTGATCGTTACCGCTGGGCTCCCACGTAAGCCGGGAATGAGCCGCGACGATCTTCTAGAAGTTAACTGCGGTATTATCAAGTCCGTTGGTGAAAATATTAAAATGCAGGCACCTAACGCCTTTGTTATCGTCGTCACCAATCCGCTAGACGCCATGGTGTATGCGATGCAGAAAGTAACCGGTTTCCCCACCCACAAAGTGTGCGGCATGGCCGGAGTTCTCGATAGCTCACGTTTCTCTTCGTTAATCGCCCTTGAACTCGGCGTAGCCGCAGAAGATGTAACCGCAATGGTAATGGGCGGACACGGAGACACAATGGTTCCGCTGATTCGGTATGCAACAGCAGGCGGCGTTCCCATTACCCAACTTCTTCCGATGGAAACCCTTGAGGCGATAGCCGCTCGCACTGCAAAATCAGGTGGTGAAATTGTTGGCCTCCTAAAAACAGGATCGGCCTACTATTCGCCTGCTCTTTCGGCGATCAAAATGGCAGAAGCCTACTTGAAGGATAAGAAGAACGTTCTTACCTGTGCAGCGCTGCTCAATGGAGAATACGGCATTGACGGTCTCTATGCAGGGGTTCCCGTGATTATGGGAGCCGGAGGTGTTGAAAAGATCATTGAAGTCGAACTCGACGAAGCTGAAAAAGCCGCCTTCGATGTGTCGATAGATGCCGTGCGAGATTTAACTGCTTGGGTGGAGAACAACTTTAGCGCATAAAAACCAACTCCCATTTAACTGCAGGTGCAGGCTCTCGTGCGCCTATTTTTTTACGGCTCCAATTAGCTGATCTACGCGAGCTGTTATCTCAGGATCTTCTAACAGAGGCGGCGCATTGTGCGGCTTGAATCGTGCGTCAATCACCAATGAGCCAGAGCAACCCCAATGTTTGAATTCCGTTTTAGATTCTATCCCATAGATATCGTGCGAAGGATTTGATCGCGTGAACGTGGCCCACAAGAAATTGTTAAAATCAGCTGCTAAAAATTCGGGGTCATCACAGGCGACGATTAAGGGGAACTCGTCCACATCCACCCGTCCTTGGAGTTTTAAAATCAAAGCTTCTATCTCTTGAGGAGCCTTCGCATACTCTTCACTCGAATCTAACTGCACCGCCAGAATTCCTTTATCGACCACAGCACAAACAGTTTTATTATCTAGCATGGGTGCTGTTTTCGCCAACGACCGGCGGGGTTCACCCGTACAAGCCCACACTACTTTTGAGCCTACATTCAACTCCGCACTCGAATAGTCCAACGTATCAATCGTGGTCTCGGTTTGAAAGTGAAGATCTCGCCGCCAATCAATGCGCTCTAATAAATGACGGAAGAATTGGGGAATATCATTAATATCCGGCTGATCGGCTGCATCTGCAATAAGCAAATATTTAGCCAATGAAAGCTGCCCTTTACCCAAGATTGCATTCGAAAGCGTCAATAACTCTGAGGGACGATCCGTTTTTGTAAATGGGGTATAACGCTCCTCACCCACCGCAAGCAGGAGGGGGTGAACGCCAGCCGCATCAACCGCATTCACCGCTTTTAGACCGGGAATTTCTGTGGGAATGACCGCACCGGTTAGATCATGAATCACCTCTCCAAATGTGGTATCTTCTTGCGGAGGACGACCGACCACCGTGAAGGGCCATATCGCATCTTTTCGATGGAAAACGGTCTCGATTTCGAGACAAGGAAAGTCATGGATTAAACTATAATATCCTAAATGATCTCCAAACGGCCCCTCAGGTTTAAGTTTTGGTTGCAAGGTACCAATAAGAGCAAAATCAGCATCGGCAGCAAGCGTCCAATTCTTATAACGCGTATACCGAAAATTCCGCCCTGCCATTAAACCTGAAAACGCCACTTCCGGCAAGCCTTCCGGCAGGGGCATAACCGCTGAGAAAGCCATCGAAGGAGCTCCCCCCACAAACACCGCAACACGAAATGGTTTATCCTGCGCCTGATGCAGTTTTTGGTGAACGCCAATCCCACGGTGAATCTGATAATGAATCCCAATTTCACGATCTGCCTCATAAGCATTGCCGGAAAGTTGGACTCGATACATCCCTAAATTACTTTTGAGGGGATTTCCCTGATGATCGGGATGCTCCGAGTAGACCTGTGGTAGCGTCACGAACGGACCACCATCCATCGGCCAACTCACGATGGGAGGCAAGTCGCTAATCTTACACTGCGCTTGCATGACCGGTGCGACTCGATTTGGAACTGGGATAGGCAACCCATTTGCCGCCGTAACGGCCGCATGCAAAGCACCAAGAGGATTTTTTAATAGACCCATCGGGTCGGCTTTTGCACTGACCACTGCCTGCACAGCTCCGTATGTTTTTTTGAACAACAACTTCGCACGTTCAGGGGTTCCATATAGATTTGAAACACATGGAAATGAGCATCCCTTCACATTTTCAAAGAGAATTGCCGGTCCGGTTTCACGATAGATCCGCCGTTGAATTTCTGCCATCTCTAAATAAGGATCAACTTCATCATGAATACGCAGAAGCTCCCCGTGTGAGTCTAAATAGGTAACCACGTTGGCCGTTGATTTCAGTTTCATGCTCCATCCCATCGTTTATCTGAAATTGAAATTATGATGGAAAAATGAAAAAAAACAACTACGAGGACCCGACCGATCCTCGTCCTCCATCCAAGCCGATTACCTGCCCTGTCATCCAACTAGCTTCATTAGATAGAACAAACTGAGCCAAGGAAGCAACATCTTCAGCTTGTCCTAAACGCTTCATTGCGTGCATGGAGGCTAGAGCTTCTTTCATCTTTTCGTTCGCTAGAACTTTGCTTCCTAGGGGAGTCTCACACAACGAAGGAGCAATAGCATTGACACGCACCGCGGGCGATAACTCAGCCGCTAGCGAAACCGTAAGCCCATTTATTGCCCCTTTTGCCGCACCAATCGATGCATGCATCGGTAACCCTAATTGAGCGGCTACGCTCGAGAAGAATAGGATTGATCCTTTATTTTTTTTCAGCGCACCAAGCGATGCTTTTACCGCTAATGCCGCTCCCACCACATTCACCTGATAATCTTGCAGAAAATCTTCCGGCGTTAATCGCCCAACTCCTTTTAAATTGATCGTTCCGACTGCATAGGCAACTGCACTTACTTCCTCTCCTGCCTGAGCAGCTACCTCGCTAAAAAAGCTAGAATTACCTACATCTCCGACCGTAAATGAACATGACAGCTCAGTGGACAAAGACTTCAAAGCCTCTTCATTTCTACCAGCTAAATGAACGTTCCCACCTGCTGCGACTATCCGT
>DOEU01000114.1 GCA_003532555.1 Verrucomicrobiota bacterium
GATCCATCCAAGGGATACGGAAATTCAATCACGGTGGATGTGACTACGGCCGTTGATGCCGCGACATTCAAGCGTATTAGTGTGCGTGGCACTTTGGCTGAGGGCAATATGATGATTTCACGAATAAATGATTTCGATAAACTCTACTTTGAGCCAATGGGAACTGCGGTGCTGTTTATCTATAAGGATCGTCCGGGCGTGATTGGTCAAATTGGACAGGCCTTAGCGGAAGCGGGATTGAACATCAATGATATGCGTAATCCCCATGATTTGAGTGGTGAATATTCATTGGCTTTGATGCGGGTAAGTGAGTCGGTTGATTGCGGTGTGATCTCTAAGATTAAGTCTGAGATCGATGCGATTCATTCTTCGTGTATACAGTTTTAAGCCGATCTATTTATTGAGCTGCTGGTCTGCTTCGGCATATAGATCTTCACTGGGGGTTTGAGCGGTGCCGTATGAAATCTCGATATGTTGCGTCTGCAGATCCGATTGAATCCGCTGAATAGCATTGAGTGCCTGTTGCGCATCGGTTTCAGGAAGCAATAGAGCAAATTCATCTCCACCCACACGAGCAATGATATCGGCATCGCGTTTGTTTAGTTGGATACGGTGGACGAGTGTCTTTAGTGCTTGATCGCCGGCGACATGGCCCTGCTGTTGATTTAGGCTTTTTAAGCCGCGCATATCGATCAGGATCAAGGTTAATGGACGTTGATAGCGTTGTGCAGTTGCTTCTAGTTGGACGAGGGCTTCTTCGAACCCTCGGCGATTGAGAATGCCAGTGAGTGAGTCAGTCCGGTTTTCTTCAAGTAAGTTAAGAAGAGAAAGGTGGAGCCATAATTGGGAGTTTGAATAGCTCATGGATTTGAATTCATTTTTGCATAGAAATAAGCAATGGCTTCAGAAAGAACATTACGAACGCCTCTACTATGGGCATACCATCGTTTGGATGGATAGTCGGGATCGGGTAGGGCGGTGATGCCCACGGGTGTTTCGGGTCCGAGGGCTCTGCGAAAGAGGAGATGACTGCGCCGCGCATGCGGTCCGATGGTGATGAGGTGAATGGGTTGATTAGTGAGCGCGTGTTGATCGAGATATTTTTGGAGGGCTAGAGCAGCGGCATAGGTTCGGTCTCGTTGAACCTGAGTAGCGATAATAGGGTGAATGGATGCGTGTGGAATACCAAGGTGTTGAAGCCGAGCTGCTGTCATCTCAGGATATGTCCGATAGGGTGTTAAATAGTGACCCGTTTCAAGAGGTCCGCCGGTACAGAGAATGCCGTAATATGAGCCAGCATGGTATAGCTTGACAGCATGTTTAAGAGAATGATCATTGATCCAGCCTTCAATGGTGAGCCAACCTCGATAAGGGGACTGAGTGGTGGCAAGAAAAGGGTAGAGTTGGCTTATTAAAATTATTGAAACAAGAATAATTATAAGGGGACATATCAGTTGGGTGCGCCAGTTGCGAAGATTAGATCGATTCGGTTGATCAGTTTTCGAGTGCATAGAAAGAGTTATAGCAAGTTTCACGGGGTAGAACAGAGTAAAACTATTTACTGTCAGAGGGTTGACAGTGGGAGGTGGTTTCTATAGCTTCTGCTCCCTTGTGTAAAGCACAGAGATCGTTGTGAGGACTTTTGAAATGAAAACATTTATGCCCAAAGAAGCAGACATACAGAGGGAATGGCTCTTAGTTGATGCTAATGAGTTGCCAACAGGTCGTTTAGCTGTTGTGATTGCAGATGCGTTAAGGGGACGTGACAAGCCTACATATACACCTCATGTGGATACAGGGGCTTTTATCGTAGTTGTGAACTGTGAAAAAGTGAAACTGAGCGGAAATAAAGAGCAAGATAAGATTTATCAGGATTACTCAGGATATTCGAGTGGACGTACCGAGAAGTCGGCGGCATCGATTCGGGAGAAAAATCCGGAGCGGATTATAACGCAGGCAGTGAAAGGAATGCTGCCTACAAATCGTCAGGCTCGCCAGACATTGAAGCGTTTGAAGGTATATGTAGGACCAGATCATCCGCATGCGGCGCAGAAATTGGGTGAACTGAAAGTGGAACTTTAATCGGGAATAAATACGATGGCAACAGATACAGCATCAGCGACAGGACGGCGGAAGCGCTCAGTAGCGCGGGTTCATTTGAGTGAAGGTAGTGGGTCTATTCAAGTAAATGGACAGGATGCGGCCGATTATTTTGGAACAGCTCTACAAATTGAATTGCTGAAGAAGCCTTTCGAAGAGATTGGTGGATTAGGAAAATATGATGTGATTGCTTCTGTTAAGGGTGGCGGAAAATCAGGTCAATGTGGTGCGGTTGTGCATGCAGCCTCCCGAGCATTGTCGTCGCTGGACGAAGAGATCAAATCGGTCTTAAAAAAAGCAGGATTTCTTACACGCGATTCGCGTGTTAAAGAGCGAAAGAAACCGGGACAACCGGGAGCGCGTAAACGATTCCAGTTCTCTAAACGTTAACCGTTGGAGATATGATTCAGAGAGAGCCTCCCATGCCGGGGGGCTTTTTTTGTTTCCGGAAGGGATAAAAAATCATTTAATAAAGCGTTAGTTGGGATAAATATAAAAATGAAAAAAGAAAATCAACAGATCGGATGGCCAAAAGGGTTTAGGAGTAGTGGTATATCCGCGGGGATTAAAGTGGATGGCTCATTGGATATGGCTTTAATTTATTCCGATGTGTTGGCAACTGCAGCTGGGGTTTTTACGACCAATCAAGTTTGTGCGGCGCCTGTGAAATTGTGTCGGGCTCATTTGAAAGAGCCGCATGCGCGAGCGATTGTTGTGAATAGTGGGGTTGCCAATGCATGTACGGGAAAAGCGGGTATGGAGTCGGCGGCGTTGATGGCGAGCCAAACTGCGGATGAGTTGGCATGTCTTCCAGAGGAGGTTTTGGTTTGTTCCACGGGCAAGATAGGGCCTCAATTACCGATGGAGAAGATAGGATCGGGGCTGGTTGCCTTGGCGGATTCGGTGGCGATAGATCAGATTGATGTGACAGCTCAGGCGATAATGACAACGGATACAAGGTCGAAACAAGTGGTACGGGATATTGAATTAGGCGGTTTAGCAGTTCGGTTAACAGGTCTGGCCAAGGGGGCAGGTATGATTGAGCCCAATATGGCAACTATGCTGGCTTTTATTACGACCGATGCTTCGGTGGAGCCGGGTGTTTTGCAACAGGTATTATCGTCAGCGGTGGATCAGAGTTTTAATCGGATTACGGTTGATGGGGACCAAAGTACAAATGATACGGTATTAATTTTAGCGAATGGCACATCGGGAGCGGTAGTTGAATCAATGGATCCAACGGGCTACGGAGCTTTTGTTACGGCGTTAAATGAAATTTGTTTTGATTTGGCGATGATGATTGTGCGGGATGGTGAAGGAGCGGATCGGTTTGTAACGGTAGTAGTTGATGGAGCGCAGTCCATTGACGAGGCAGATTTGGCAGCAAGGGCAGTGGCAAACTCATTACTGAATAAGACGGCTTGGGCGGGAACTTATCCGGATTGGGGTCGGATTATGGATGCGATCGGATATGCGGCAGCTCAGGTGGATGAAGAGCGGGTAAATATTTTTTATGGAACCACTCAAGCAGTTGAGGGGGGCATTCAGGCGGCAATTTCAATGGAGGAGATGGTGAAAGCGGTTTCTGAAGTGGAGTTGTTGATTCGGATTGAGTTGGGGTTGGGGACAGGAAGTGCGACTGTTTATACCTGCAACTGTACCGAGGCGTATGTACAGATTAATGTGTAAGGGTTAAGATGAATGCATTTATTGAAAAAGCGGCGGTGTTAACGGAGGCCTTGCCTTTTATTCAGCAGTTTCGAGGCGAAACCGTGGTCGTCAAGTTTGGTGGCAGTATCATGGAAAATGAGGTTGGCGTGCGGAATATTCTCCAGGACATTGCCTTTATGGAATGCGTTGGAATGCATCCGGTGGTGGTGCATGGGGGAGGGAAAGCGATCTCAAAAGCATTACGTGCTGCCGGAATACATTCCGAGTTTTTTCAGGGACTACGGGTAACGAGTGGCGATTCAATACAAGTGGTTGAACAGGTGCTTAATCATGATGTGAATCCAAAAATGGTTGAGATATTGCGGGAGTTTGATGGAAAGGCGAGGGGTATTCATGGTGAAGATATTTTTTCTTCGGAAAAAATGACGGGGCGGGATATTGAAACCAATCAAGTGCATGATTGGGGATTTGTAGGGCGAATTCAGTCGGTTGATGTTGAACCCATTGAGGCATATATGAAATCGGAAATTGTGCCGTTAATTACTCCGTTGGCGCGGGATGCGAGTGGGCAGCTTTATAATGTGAATGCGGATGATGCTGCAACAGCGGTGGCGTGTGCATTGAATGCACGAAAGCTGGTTTTTCTTTCAGATGTACCGGGCCTGTTGCATGATCCTTTGGATTCGCAGTCGCTGATTTCATCGTTACACTTGAATGAAGTGCAAGAATTGATTGATCGGGGTGTAATTACAGGAGGGATGTTACCGAAGATAAAAGGTATGTTTAATGCGGTTGAATCAGGGATTAAGAAGGCACATATCATCGACTCTGCATTACCGCACTCGTTATTGCTGGAACTATTTACCAGCGAAGGCGTAGGTACAGAAATTTTAAAATAGTTATAAGTGATGAAAAAAAATCTTTCTACAACTGAAATCGCGGACTTGCATCAGACGTATGTAATGCCGACGTACGCACCCAAGACGGCCTTAGTCAAAGGATTAGGTGCATGGGTTTGGGATGCTGAGGGGAAGCGATATTTAGATTTTTGTTCGGGAATCGCAGTTACCAATATTGGACATTCACATCCGCGTTTAGTGAAGGCTATTCAAGAACAAGCAGAACAGTTGCTGCATGTTTCGAACCTTTTTTATAATCCGGTGCAACCGCAGTTGGCAGCTGCTTTGGCGACATGTTCAGGGTTGACAGGTGCGAAGTGTTTTTTCTGCAATTCAGGTGCGGAGGCGAATGAGGGTATTATCAAGTTGGCGCGTTTGTGGGGTTCGAAGCAGGGTCGTCATGAGATTATTACGTTTAAGCAGTCGTTTCACGGCCGAACCTTGGCGACGTTAACGGCCACGGGTCAGGATAAAGTAAAACATGGTTTCGGACCTTTGCCAGAGGGCTTTGTATATGCAGATTATAATGATTTAGATTCGGTTCAAAAGCTTATGGGACCCCAGACCGTAGCGGTGATGGTAGAGGCCTTGCAGGGCGAGGGTGGGGTTATTCCTTCGAATCCGGAATTCTTGCCTGGGTTGCGGGCGCTTTGTGATGAGGCTGGTATTTTATTGTTGTGCGATGAGGTGCAGGCGGGTGTTGGGCGAACCGGAATGTGGTTTGGGTTTCAGCAGTATGGTGTGCAACCGGATGCTTTTTCACTTGCTAAAGGATTGGGCGGTGGATTTCCAATAGGTGGGATCGTAGCAGGTGAGCAATTGGCAAACACATTCCATCCGGGGCATCATGCGACGACATTTGGGGGAACTCCGCTTGGGAGTGCCGCTGCATTAGCTGTGATCGAGACGATTCAAGATGAGGGCTTGTTGAAGCATGCAGCGGATATGGGCAACATGTTTATGGATGGTTTAGCCAATGTGGTCGCGAAATATCCTGCATGGATTGAAGGGGTTCGGGGAATTGGCCTGATGAATGGGTTGGTTTTAAAAGTGCCTGCGGCTCGTTTGCAACAGGCGGTTTTTGAGCAGGGTCTATTGAGCATTGCAACGGCTCAGCGGGTTTTGCGTTTGTTGCCACCGATGATTGTGAGCATGGAAGAAGTTGATCTGGCATTAAGTTGGATTGATACGGCTTGCAAAGAGGTGAATGATGAGATGCTAGCGTTGATTGAAGCAATCTAAAACCGGATGTTAAGGAGAAAAAAATGGCATATGAATTAACGGGAAAAGTGAAGTTATTGCAAGAGACTCAGACGTTCGGAAGTGGCTTTCAGAAACGTGAAATTGTGGTGACGGTTGAAGAGGGAAAATACCCGCAAGATATCTGTTTGGAGTTCGTTCAGGATAAAATTAATTTGCTCGATAGTCTATCAGTAGGTCAGGAAGTTACGGTGACATTTGATATTCGGGGTCGCGAGTACAACGGACGGTATTATAATAATTTGCAAGGATGGAAAGTTAGCGCGGATGCGGCTTCAGAGCAACCTCCTGTTAGCGATGCAGACGTTCCGGCTAATTTTGATGATTTTGAGGACGATATTCCCTTTTAAGGGGTAGAAAGGATTCGGCGTAATGAAAGTAGTATTGGCATATTCAGGTGGATTAGATACGACGGTTTTATTGACGTGGCTTCAAGAGCAATATGATGCAGAGGTAATCTGTTATTGCTCCAATGTGGGACAGGAAGACGAGTTAGAGGGACTTGAGGCACGTGCGTTAGAGCATGGTGCTGTGAAGTGCTATGTGGATGACGTTCAGGAAGAGTTTACGCGCGACTATATTTTTCCGATGATGCAGGCGAATGCGATTTATGAAGGCACGTATTTATTAGGAACCTCAATCGCTCGCCCATTAATTGCAAAGCGAATGGTTGATATTGCCGTAGCAGAGGGTGCAGAAGCGATTTGTCATGGAGCAACAGGTAAAGGAAATGATCAAGTTCGGTTTGAATTAACAGCGTATGCTTTGAAACCTGATATTAAAGTGATTGCTCCGTGGCGAATGCCGGAAGAGTTTTCGTTCGAAGGACGAATGGATATGATCAAGTATCTTGAAGAGCGTGGAATCCCCTGTTCAGTTTCGGCTTCGAAGCCTTACAGCACAGATCGTAATTTGCTTCATATTAGTTTTGAGGGTGGTGTTCTGGAAGATCCGTGGAATGAGCCTGATGAAGCGATGTGGTGCATGACAAAACCGCTGAGCGAAGCAGCAGATGAACCGGAAACGATTGAGATACGATTTGAAGCGGGAATTCCGGTGGCGGTGAATGGGGAAACCTTGAGTCCGGCAGCGCTTTTGAAAAGGTTGAATGCATTGGGTTGCGAGCATGCGGTGGGTCGAATTGATATTGTTGAAAATCGATACACGGGTATGAAGGACCGCGGAGTGTATGAAACTCCCGGAGGAACAATTTTGCATCATGCGCATCGGGCATTAGAGTCGATTACAATGGATCGTGAAGTGATGCATCTACGCGACTCATTGATGCCTAAATATGCCGAGTTGGTGTATAATGGATATTGGTTTGCACCTGAGCGTGAAATGTTGCAGGCAGCCATTGCTCAGAGCCAACAGACGGCTACAGGCGAGGTGCGTCTTAAACTCTTTAAGGGAGGTGTGCATGTATGTGGAAGGCGTTCGCCATTCTCTTTGTACAGTCCTGAAATGGTGAGCTTCGATGAAGCAGGTGGGTATGATCAATCGGACGCAACGGGCTTTATTAAACTCAATGCGTTGCGGTTGCGTGTTCTGGCTTCAATGCGTGCAGCGCAGTTATAAGCAGGTTGGTAAGATGAATGTCTTGAAAGAGGGAAAGCTGTGGTTGCTGTTATTATTGGGCGCGGCTACCCAATTGACACCTCTCTCTTCAGAGACCTCTCTTCAGTGGCTTCTTTTTGTTGGTAAATTTCATCCTATGTTGGTGCATTTTCCGTTGGGATTATGGGTGGCAACGGCATTGGTTTTATGGGTGGGATTGCGATCCCCGGCCTTGGTGATTGAACCGTGGCTTCGGGGTGGAACGAAGGCTTCTTTTTGGAGCGGGTTTTTCACGTTTTTGACGGGGCTCATGTTGTATTTTTCCGGCACATACGGAGAAGAAATCGTGCCGCATATGTTGGCGGCATGGGTATTCTTGGTGAGTCTTTTTGTATTTGATGTTGTCCTTGAAAAAGGAGTGGGTATGAAAAAAATGGGCTGGTTGGCATTGGTTGTCACGGGGATGATGGGTTATGCGGGTCATCTGGGGGGTGTGATAACGCATGGAGATTTATTTGAGTCGCTTCCGTGGGAAGTGCAGGCAACAACGGAAACATCTGAGGAGGGGACGGTATTAGAGAATCATCAAGATGATCGATCGGTTTTTACCGCGGCGGTATATCCGATTTTAGATGATAAGTGTCTCTTGTGTCATGCAGATCGGCGGGCGCGGGCGGAGTTGACGATGACAACGGAAGCGGCGATATTAAAAGGAGGAGTCTCGGGGGCGGCGATGATTGCGGGGCAGGCGGAAGCTTCAATGCTTATCCAGCGTATTCAATTGCCTGAAGATGATCCGTTGCATATGCCCTTAACGGAACCGTTTGTGACACCGGATGAGGAAGCATTTTTAATTTGGTGGATTAATGAAGGTCTGAATAAAAAGATATATGAAATACCTGTTCAATTTGCTTCGTTTATTCAGCCTATGACAGAGTAGTATATGATCTTTCTTGGAAATTAATTGAGGGGTATAAAGGAAATTTAATGAGTAAAAAAGTGATACCTTTATCGATGGATGCGTTACATACGCTTACTGAAACGTATCCCACTCCGTTTCATATATATGATGAGCGGGGGATTCGTGAGAATGCCCGTTTGTTGCAGAAAGCATTTTCTTGGAATCCAGGATTTAAAGAATATTTCGCAGTCAAAGCAACTCCGAATCCCTACATACTTTCTCTTCTTAAAGCGGAAGGGTTTGGAGGAGACTGCTCTTCATATCCAGAAATGGTTTTATGTGACAAGGTGGGCATGAGAGGTGAGGATGTGATCTTTACGTCGAACGATACACCGGCCTACGAATATGCAAAAGCAAAGAAGATGGGAGCCATTATCAACTTGGACGATATTTCGCATATTGCCTATTTAGAAGAGCATGTGGGGCTGCCTGAATTGGTTTGTTGCCGATATAATCCGGGGCCTCTTAAAGGCGGTAATGTTATTATTGGCAAGCCGGAGGAGGCAAAGTATGGCTTCACGCGCGAGCAATTGTTTGAGGGATATCGCCAATTACGCGATAAAGGGGTCAAGCGGTTTGGGCTACATACGATGGTGGCTTCGAATGAGTTAGAGGTCGATTATTTTGTTGAGACTGCCCAGCTGTTGTTTGATCTGGTTGCAGAGTTGACTACAACGCTCGGGATTTCGTTCGAATTTGTAAATTTGGGTGGAGGTATTGGTATCCCATATCGTCCGGAAGAGGAACCGGTTGATTTATTGGCTCTTGGAGAGAAGATTCGTGCTTTGTATGAGAAATCAATTGTTAAAAAAGGTTTGGCTCCGTTGGATATTCGATTGGAGTGTGGCCGCATGGTGACGGGCCCGTATGGTTGGTTGATTGGGCGTGTACTACATAAAAAAGAGACCTATAAGAATTATATTGGATTGGATGCGAGTATGGCGAATTTGATGCGCCCGGGAATGTACGGAGCGTATCATCATGTGAGTATTGCTGGAAAAGAGAAGGCGGCGTTTGACTATCTGTGTGATATAACCGGCTCACTTTGTGAGAACAATGATAAATTTGCGATCGATCGATCGATGCCGAATGTAGACGTGGGTGATTTGGCGATTATTCATGATGCTGGCGCACATGGACACTCGATGGGTTTTAATTATAATGCAAAACTTCGCTCTGCGGAGTTGTTACTAAGAGAATCTGGGGAAGTGGTTCAGATTCGCCGAGCTGAAACAATGGATGATTATTTTACAACGCTTGATTTTAATGGGTTTGAACAATTTGTGGTTTAAGGGAGTTTATGCACTTTAAAGGAACATATACGGCATTAATTACACCGTTCTATCGCAATGAATCCGTTGATTTCGATGCGTTGGAACAGTTGGTGGAAC
>DOEU01000009.1 GCA_003532555.1 Verrucomicrobiota bacterium
CGGTGGTAATTTTTTGGAGTTCTTCGAGCTGCTCATTGGTGAGGGCTCCGTTTTCGACCAAGTAGGCTCCGTAGCTTTTAACGCAATCGACCTCTTCCCAGAGTTCCATCTCTTCTTTGGAGCGATAGGAGGACGCATCGGAGGGCGAATGTCCGGACATGCGGTAGGTTACAATATCGAGGAAGGCAGGGCCTTTTCCACCGGCAAGAATTTCTTTTTTGCGTTGAGTGGCGTCTGCCACGGCAAGTGGATTATAGCCATCGACTCGTTCGGCGTGCATTTGGTCAGGATTAATGCCTGCGCCCACTCGAGCGGCCAAGTCAAAGCCCATGGTTTCTCCTGCGGTTTGACCTCCCATACCGTAGTGATTATTCATGATGTTGAAGAGAACGGGGGGACGGCCAAATGAGTCGTCCCAGAGATCATTAAATTGATCCATTGATGCAAAGGAGAAACTTTCCCAAACGGGTCCACAACCGAGTGAAGCATCACCGATGTTGGCGATGACCATGCCGGGTTTTCGGTTGACCAGTTTGAAGAGTGCTGAACCAAGTGCTATATCAGCAGAACCTCCAACGAGGGCGTTATTGGGCATGGAGCCAAAAGGAATAAAAAAGGCGTGCATGGAGCCGCCTAAACCGCGATTAAATCCGGTGTCACGAGCAAAAATTTCAGCTAATGTCCCGTAGAGGACGAACGCTTCAGCTTGTTCACGCGTGGTGGCATGTGTTTCGTCTTTAATGACCTTGAAGGTGGCGCCTTCGAAGAAGCTCTCCATAATGGTGGTTAGACTTTGGTCGTCGAGCTGATGAATGGCGGAAAAGCATTTGGCAAGAATTTCGCCATGGGAGCGGTGTGATCCGAAGATGAAATCTTCGGGGGAGAGGTGAACAGCTTGGCCTACGGCAGCCGCTTCTTGCCCGATGGAGAGATGGGCGGGTCCAGGGTGATTGTATTCAAGGCCCTCGTAGGCGCCTTGTGTTTTGATCAAGTTAAGCATGGTTTCAAATTCACGAATGATCAGCATATCTTCATAGATACGAATGAGGCGCTCTTTTCCGTGCGTTTTGAGCTCTTTTTTAAAGTTAGATTGATATTGGTTTACCGGGATTGATTGAAAGGTAATTTCACTCGCTTGACGGGCTTTTTTAGGATCAATAATTTGTTTTTTTGGCATGGTTTAACACTGCTTTCTTTTCACTAAAGGGTTTCTAGTAGAGTGAGTTCTATATGGCTTATTTTTTCACGCAGATGAGCGATGAAGCGTGCTGCGGGTGCTCCGTCGATGGCGCAATGGTCAAAAGTAAGTGAAAGTCCCATGTGGGGGATGAATTCAGTTTCAAGTCCATTCATGATGGGTTTTGGTTGAATGGCGCATACGCCCAGAATCGCTACTTCGGGGGTATTTAAAACAGGGGTGAAGCTTTCAATGCCCATGGCGCCGAGGTTTGTGACGGTGAAGGTGCCACCTGATAAATCATCAGGATCAATCGCCCCTTCAATACAGTTGCTTGCCAGTCGTTTGGCTTCGGCTGAGAGTTCGAGGAGTGAAAGGGTGTTTGCATTTTTTATGACAGGAACCATCAACCCGCGCGGGGTATCGACTGCAAATCCAAGGTGAATATTTTTGTATTGGATGCTTCGATCACCAACCCAGTGAGCATTGAGTTCAGGGAAGGCGTCGAGGGCTTTTACTGTGGCATATAGAACCGTATCGTTGATGCTGACTTTGCCAAATTTCTCTTGGCGATCAGGTTGTTTGCAAAGCTGTCTGAAGCGAAGGATGGAGCGTGCGTCTACTGAACTATTTAAGGTGAGCTGTGCGGTGGTTTGCAGTGAGTTGAGCATGCGCTCTGCAACTACTTTACGGATGCCTTTGGCTCGGATTTCGGTTTGCTCTCCTGCATCTTCTGAAGAGAATGGTGCCGCTTTTCGAGGGGTGGGTTTGGCTGCGAGCACATCTTGCTCGATGATTCTTCCATGAGGACCGCTTCCCGCAAGCGTAGTGATATCGATCCCTCGTTGAGTTGCGGCATTGCGTGCTCGGGGTGAGCTGATGAATTCAGTACCATTCGATTGATGTGTGGTGGTTGAGGTTTGTGGCGATTCACTCTTGGTAATGGTCGAAGGGGAGGCTTCGCTGGCGTTTGGCGCGGGAGTGGGTTGAATGGAAGAGCGTTCCCAAGCAGTAATATCCTCTCCATTTTCACCTACAATGGCGATGGGTTTTAGCACTTCTACGTCGGCATCGGCTTCGTGTAGTATGGCCAGTAATTTACCGGCTGCGGTTGATTCCACTTCAAAGGTGGCTTTATCGGTTTCAACTTCACAGAGAATATCGCCTTCTGCAATGGGATCTCCTTCTTGTTTTTTCCATTCGATGATGATGCAAGATTCAACGGATTGTCCTTGGCGGGGCATGAGAATTTCGGAGGCCATAATATCATTCCTGTTATGCGGTTTTAATAACGCGAACATGCGCTTTTTGGAGCGCTTGTTCTTCAGCAAGGTGAAGGTGAGAGTCGGTAATTAAAATATCGGCCTCTGAATAGGGTATAATGCGTGCAAAGCCGGGGGAGCTAAATTTCTCCGAATCGGAGAGAACGATGACTTCATCAGCTTGTTGCGCCATTTTGCGAACAAGTTCTGCGCTTTCGAGAAAGTGGGCCGTGAAACCTTGTTTTTGAGAGGCCCCATCTATGCCGATAAACGCTTTAGATACATGAAACTGATCCAGAGAGGCCATGGCCATGGGGCCAATCATACCTTCTTCCGAGGGGCGAAATTCCCCCCCAATAAGGGTGATTCGAACTTGCATATTAATACGTGCATAGCTAAGCAGGAGGGTGTTATTAGTCACAAGATGAACATCTTTTTTGCCGATAAGATACTTTGCAATAAGGGCAGTGGAGGTTCCGGCTGTTACGATTACGGTTTCTCCATCATGAATCAGGCTAGCGGCAGTTTGAGCGATAGCAGATTTTTCATCTCGCTTGGTTTGTATACGCTTCATGAGTTTTGGATGACGAGAAGGCACAGCGCCACCGTGGTTACGTATGAGAAGCCCTTCGCCTTCCAATGCCGCTAAATCGGAGCGAGCGGTTACAACTGTGACCCCAAGTTTTTCAGAAATTTTTGTTACGCTGAGACTGTTTTCATCTGTCAGCATCTGCAAAATTTTCTCTTTTCGCTCTACGATGTTTGCTTGCAAATTATTTCCTTTTAACTTTCGTTTATGTTTCTTATTACTTTTTTTATGGATATAAAAGGTTTTTATCGATCAAATTAAAGCCTCTGATTCTCATATATTTTTAATATATATGCAGGGTTTTATAGTTTTTTGATCGAGACTGTGTGTGATCTCATGAGTACGAGAGGATATTAGAATCTGGAATTTTTAGTCATGAATCGATCTTCGACACCAAGAAGGTGTGAGTTTGTTTGGGCTAGGGTATACACCTGTTTTTTTCTATGTGCATTACGACGCATCGCAAGTATTAGACTGCTGAGTGTAATAAAACCTACGGTGTGTGGCTCAGGAATCAGTGCTACGGAGTCGATATATACATCACCGAAATGATCTTCAGCTAC
>DOEU01000107.1 GCA_003532555.1 Verrucomicrobiota bacterium
GGTGATTTATTTGGGGGTCGATGCGGATTCGGATGAGGTTTGGTTTTTGTTAGCACATGAGGTGGTACATGTATTAAATCCGGAGGTGAAAGATTGGTATATGGAGGGGCTGGCGTCATATTTTGCGATTACATTTTGTGAGGCACGATTCGGTTCTTCGGGTGGATGGCGGACGCGTTTTGAAAATATGGAGAATGAACCCTATGCATGCTCGTATCGGATGATGCGGGCGGTGGCGGAAGTGGCCCCTGAGGCGATGCGTCGCATGGTGGATTTTGTGGTGGCGGATGAGACTCGGTTGGATTGGCAACGGATTGATGTGAATGGCTGGTTGGCTTCGATGTCGGTGGAGGAGCGAAAGCTGGTGCTGGAGAAAATAAAACCGTATGTAAAGCAGTTAGTGGCCCGCCCAGCGGATAAGGTGGCTTTTACGGTACCGGATGTTTTTGGATGGTGAGTTGCGAGTGGGGTTCGCTCTTGAAATTAATGGGGTCCCATGTGAAGTTAAGATTAGGTTTATGGGAGATGGAAGATGACAAGTAAGCAAAAGGGTTTAGGTCGTGGGCTAGATGCATTGATTAAAGATGGCGCAACCAAGCGAGAAGAGACAGAGGCTGGAAAAGCGGGGGGCGCACAGCACGTGGCGATTTCGCAGGTTGTTGCGAGTCCGTGGCAACCGAGATCGATCTTTGATTCTAATGCTTTGGATGAGCTGGTTGAGTCGGTTAAGGTGCATGGGATTCTACAGCCTTTAATCGTGCGGCAAGTGGATGATACATTCGAGCTGATCGCAGGGGAGCGGCGGCTGCGTGCTGCAGCAGAGGCGGGGTTGAAGAAAGTACCTGTAATGGTGATTGAGGCGTCAGATGAAAAGGCGTTGCAGTTGGCCCTTATTGAGAATTTGCAACGGGAAGATTTGAATCCGATTGAAGAGGCTGAAGGGTATGCGTTGTTGCAGAAGCAGTTTGGTTTAACGCAGGAGCAGGTTGCTGAACAGTTGGGAAAGGCTCGGGCGTCGGTGGCGAATGCGTTGCGTATACTGGATTTATCGGATGTGATTCGTAAGCAGGTTTCAGATGGATTATTGAGTGTGGGGCATGCGAAGGTGTTGTTAGGAGCTTCTTCGGCGGTGGATCGGGAGCGTTTAGCTACGCAGGCGATCAAAGAAGGTTTGACGGTTCGTGCTTTAGAACTATTGGTGAAAAAGTTGGGCTTTCCTTCGAAAAAACGGAGGGCTGAAAAGAACGATTTACCGGCCGATTATTTGAAGAGTTTGATGGATGATCTGCATCGTTTATTTGGCACACAGGTTCGTCTTTCACCTTCCAAAACGTTAGCGAATGGGCGGCGCGTGAAGGGGTCTTTGGAAATCGATTATCATGATAATGAGGAGTTGGACCGGTTGTTGCAAATAATGGGATATCAGAGTGAACTCTGATCTGGGCAAGCAAGAGGACCTGCAGGCGCATGAATATGAGGGTGCGCAGCATTGTTTGTATGCGTGGCGGACGGGCTGTTTTGTTGCGTTACTGGTTGCGTTTTTGTGGAGTGGTTTTTCTGAGATGCTTGCTACCAATTTAACGATTCGGTGTGGAGCGGATCTGTGGTTCTGGGTGAATATGGTCTACACGGCGTTGGTGGTTTTGGGGATTTCTGTTTTTCTGTTTCCATTTTCATATTATGGGGGCTACGTGCTTGAGCATCACTATGGGTTGTCGAACCAGACAGTGGTTGATTGGTGTGGGGATTACTTTAAATCGGTCCTAATCGATTTGGTGATCGCGAGTGTTTTGGTGAGTGTGTTGTATGCGTTTTTGCGTTGGATTCCAGATATCTGGTGGTTGGTGGGTACGGGATTCTATATCTCTTTTTCAGTTTTATTTTCGTTTTTGGTGCCGGTGGTTATTCTTCCTTTATTCAATCTGTTTGAGCCGTTGGAAGATGGGGTGCTGGAAGAGGAAGTACGTTCGGTTGTTTCTTCGACTGGAATCACTCTTTCGGGAGTCTATTGTTGGGGACTGGAAGAGAAGACTAATAAGGCGAATGCGGCGTTTGTAGGTATGGGGAAAACAAAGCGAATTATTTTGAGTGATACATTATTGAAGGCGTATTCGGATGAAGAGATTTTGGCGGTGGTGGCGCATGAGGCGGGGCATTGTCGGAATCGGGATATGGTGCGCATGATGGGTATGCATGGGGTGTTTGCATTGATCGGGTTTTATGTGGGGGATTTATTTTTACGTGGATCGATCGGTTGGGTGGGATTGAGTTCGATTTCAGACATCGCGGGTGCCCCATTGTTTTTCTTTGGGGTGATTCTTTTTTCAATGATTACGATGCCAGTGGTAAATGGGTATTCGCGGCAGCGGGAGTTTGCGGCAGATGCCTATGCGGTTAAAACATTGGGCTCAGCGGATGCGCTGGTTTCGGCATTAGAAAAGTTGTCGAAACAAAATTTATCGGTGCGTGAGCCGAATCGTTGGGTGGAGTGGTTTTTGCATTCGCACCCTTCGCTAAAACGGCGAGTGGAGCGTGCTCATGCTCGGGCGGTTGAGCTTACTGTTGATTGAAATGGGTACGGATGGGTGTGAAAATTTACTTCTTTGAGTAGGTTTTATTATCATTTAGTCACTTTTTATTTAAAATTAAGATAGATTTCCTAGGAGGTTGCAATGGATTACACAAATAGTCGAGTTATGGGGCTTCAGCCGTTACATGAGATCATGGATGATCGAGGTTGGAGTAATCACGATATCGTTCGGGCGGCACCTCCTGGGTTTATTACGCACAAGCAGGTTCAAAAAGCGCGTAAGGGGCGGTGGTTGACTGCGAATATGCAACGTAAAATTGAGCAGGCAGTGAACGCGTGTGCAGCTCCCGACTCATTTACCTTAGAGGAGCTTTTTACCTATCGTGGCAAACGAAAGTTGTAGGAGTCGTGTGGCAAGGCAGTGGATTCAGGTAACGGGTGCTCGTGAGCATAATCTAAAGAACGTGAATGTGAAATTACCGCGCAATGAGCTGACGGTGATTACGGGTTTGAGCGGTTCGGGGAAGTCGTCGCTGGCATTCGATACAATTTATGCGGAGGGGCAGCGGAAATATGTGGAGAGTCTCTCGGCGTATGCACGACAATTTTTGGGCCAGATGCAGAAGCCGGATGTGGATGGCATTGAGGGGCTATCTCCTGCGGTTTCGATTGAGCAGCGAACGGCGGGATCGAACCCACGATCGATTGTGGCGACCACTACAGAGATTTATGACTATCTGAGGTTGCTGTTTGCGAGCATTGGAAAAGCACATTGTTATGCCTGTGGAAAACCGGTGACGAGTCAGAGCGCAGAGGAGATAGTTGAGCAGCTGTTGACGTTCGATTCGGGGCGTCGTTTAATGATTCTGGCACCACTCGTTCGAGGGCGTAAAGGGGAGCATTTAGAGGTTGTTGAGCAGGCACGACGGCATGGTTTTGTGCGCGCGCGCGTGGATGGTGATTTGGTTGAGTTAGAGTCGGTTCCTAAACTAGCTAAGACAAGGAGGCATTCAATTGAGGCGGTGGTTGATCGGTTGGTGATAGATGCCGAGGTGCGTTCGCGATTGACGGATTCGGTGGAACTGGCGTTAAAGGAGGGCTGTGGCATGCTAGTGGCGTTGGTGGAGACACCGGAGGGGATTTGGGAAGAGCATATGTATTCGGAACAGAATGCATGTTCGGATTGTGGGATTAGTTTTGATCCATTTGAGGCCCGCCATTTTTCGTTTAATAGTCCTTACGGGGCGTGTACAACGTGTCATGGATTGGGAACACAGTTAATTTTTGATGAGAGTTTGATGGTGCCGGATCGGTCGGTAGCGTGGACGAAGGCGATTCATCCATTGCGGTATGGGGGTCGTCGGGTTGTGATTTATCATAAGAAGTTGCTGGAGGGTTTGTCGCAGGCGTATGGAATTGATTCGGATGTGCCCTATGGGGCGCTATCGGATGAATTCCGGGATATTCTATTGCAGGGCTCGGGTTCGGTGGAGATCGAATATTATATGCGTCGACGGTTGCAAAGCCGTCCGTTTGAGGGCGTGATTCCGATGTTAATGCGGCGACTGGAGGATAATGAGAGTGAGGGGATGAGTCATTGGTTGCGGGATTATATGATTCGTCAGGCTTGTCCAGGTTGTGCGGGTGCTCGCTTGCAGCCAGCGGTGTTGGCGTGTCGGATTCAGGGTCGAAATATTCGGGAGATTATTGGAGATTCAGTATCGGATGCGGCGCACTTCTTTAAGAGGTTGAAGTTGTCGAATCAGGAGGAACGGATTACGCGGGATATTTTGAAAGAGATCCGTTCCCGATTAGATTTTATGGTGGATGTGGGCTTGGATTACTTAACGTTGGATAGGGAGAGTGGTTCTCTTTCGGGAGGGGAAGCGCAGCGGATTCGGTTGGCTACTCAAATTGGTGCAGGTTTGGTGGGGGTGGTCTATGTGTTGGACGAGCCGAGTATTGGATTGCATCAGCGAGATAATAATCGATTGATTCAGACGCTGCGTGAGTTACGTGATTTGGGCAATACAGTGATTGTGGTTGAGCATGATGAGCAGACGATTCGGACGGCGGATTATGTGATCGATATGGGGCCGTTGGCTGGGTTTAAGGGGGGTGAGGTTGTTTTTGCGGGTCCAACCAAAAAATTACTACTGGCGAACACGTTGACGGCGGATTATTTACGGGGAGATCGGGAGGTGGAGGTGCCGGTGAAACGGAATCGTCCGAAGCGGGGTTGGCTGGAGCTGAAAGGGGCTACGGCGAATAATTTAAATCGAGTGAATGCTAAGTTCCCGATTGGTTTATTTACTTGTGTTACAGGGGTTTCCGGAAGCGGGAAGAGTACGCTTGTTGATCAAACATTAAAGCGTATTTTGGGACAGCATTTTAATGGTTCGAAGGATTTACCGGGTGCGCACAAGGAGGTGCGTGGATTGGATTTGGCAGATAAAATGATTGTGATTGATCAGTCGCCAATTGGGCGAACTCCGCGATCGAATCCGGCGACATATACAGGTGCCTTTACCGAAGTTCGAACCCTTTTTGCCTCGTTGCCAGCCTCAAAAATACGGGGTTATAAGCCGGGTCGCTATAGCTTTAATGTGAAGGGCGGGCGCTGTGAACGTTGCAAGGGAGATGGGATTCTTAAGATTGAGATGCATTTTTTGCCAGATGTATATGTTCCGTGTGAGCAGTGTCAGGAGAAGCGATATAATCGGGAGACGCTTGAAGTTACGTATAAGGGACTGAATATTTCGGAAGTACTTAGTTTGAGTATCCAAGAGGCGACAGACTATTTTGAGGCGGTTCCGAAAATTGCTCGAAAATTACAGATGTTGTGTGAGGTGGGATTAGGATATTTGAAGTTGGGTCAGCCAGCAACTACTTTATCGGGAGGGGAGGCGCAGCGGGTGAAGTTAGCAAGTGAGTTGAGCAAACGCTCGACGGGTCGTACGATCTATATTCTTGATGAGCCGACCACCGGATTGCATTTTGCAGATGTGCATAAACTTCTCGAGGTGCTGGAGCGATTGCGTGATGAAGGTAATACAGTGATTGTGATTGAGCATAATCTAGATATGATTAAACGTGCTGATTATGTGCTGGATATGGGACCGGGCGGGGGCGTCAATGGGGGCCATTTGGTGGCAAGTGGTACGCCTGAGCAGGTGGCCGCTTGCGAGGCTTCATACACAGGGCAGTATTTGCAGGAATTACTTTAAAAGCAGATTTGGAATCCCAGTTTACTTAGTTTGTGTTCGGTTTGTTCGGATGCGTTATGCAGCCGGAGTTGGGTGGCGTTAAATTCTCGGCGGAGGGGATAGTTTTTTCGAAGTTGATCGAAGTGAATGGCGCGTTCAATTTCATCGGCAGGTAGATTTAAGCGGAGTTGTTGATCATCGTGCTCAATCGAATAGACGTTCTGTATAATGTGATGCAAGAGGGCTTCTTCGGTTTTAAAAAGAGTGGCATCAACTTCGAGATAGGGAACGGGTGCTTCTGGGATATCTGCTTGATGATCCCAGCTGGGGGTGAGGTTGTATTTCTTACAAAGGGCTTGGTAGCAAGCAAGGGTTCCATTGAATTTTCCCTCAAAGGAGTGTCCAGCAATATGCGGGGTGGCCAACGTAGCTTGCTGGATGCAGTCGGGACGGATTTGGGGTTCGGGGTTCCATACATCCAGTATGGATGCGGTTAGGATTTGTTGCTCTTGGGTATGAAGCCAGGTGTCGTAATCACAGATACCGCCTCGGGAAGTGTTTATGAAAATGGCGCCGGGTTTTAGAGATTCAAAAAAATCATATGAAGCAAGATTAGCAGTAGGCCAGACACCTTCTTCGGTGAGGGGGGTGTGTAGCGTTATAATGTCACATTCGGGTAACAGGGAAAGAAGATGGGTATGCTTGAAGTCAGGTTCTTGTGCTGCTCGGGGAGGATCATTTTGAAGGATATTTAGATGGAGGGCTTGGGCTTTTTTGATGACCGCGCGACCGACATTTCCACAGCCAATCACGCCTATGGTTTTTTGGTTGAGTGAAAAGGATTTTTTTTGGGTGAGGTGAAGGAGCGAGGCGGTGATGTGTTCGGCAACGCTATTGGCATTGCATCCTGGTGCCGCGCTCCAGCTAATGTCATTTTGATCGAGCCAATTGGTGTCCATATGATCGGTCCCAGCGGTAGCAGTTCCGACAAATTTAACGGGGGTTCCATCTAGAAGTGCGGCATTGACTTTTGTTTTGGAGCGAACGATGAGCGCATCAGTTTGTAGTAGGTGCTCTCTAGTGATATCCCGATCTGGACATATCGTGCATGCGCCTAAAGTTTGGAAGGCGTGTTTTCCAGAAATAACCGTTTCTGCACAAACTATATTCATTGGGATTCGTTTCGTTGAAAGAGGCGGGTCTTCTTAATCTTTTTGATCTCGTTTTTGATCAAGCCACTTTCGGAATTCTTTTTCTTTTTCGGTTGGATGCTGTTGAGAGTGCTGGTGGTGACGACCGTGGGTTGCATTTTTTTTCCATAAATGAGTAAACCTAAATTTAGCGGTTGCTACTAAAATGAGAAAGAAGGTAAGTAGACCAGTGATAATCGCAATAATCGTCCCTTTTTGTTGATATATTCCAGTTCCATCTTCTTGAGAAAAAAAGGAGAGCGAGATCAAGGATCCGGAAATAAAAATAATGATACAGACAAATGATGCAATAGGATCAGGTCGAATCGTAAAATGGGGTACTTTACTTGGTGGTTTTAAATTCATAATTGTTCTATAGCATAGAAAAAATAAAACGAAATTGAAGCGGTAATTAGATTTTTATTTTTGATCAGATTGTTAACGTTCTCTTCTTTATTTTTAATAGTTTAAAGATGGATATCTATTGTTATGGATTGGTTTAAAATAAGTTTATTGGCTTTTATTCAAGGGATTACGGAATTTCTTCCCGTGAGTAGTTCGGGGCATTTGGTATTGTTTAAGCATGTGGTTGGGCTGGAGTTTGCAACGGGGGCGACATTGGAAATTGTGCTGCATGCGGGCACATTGATCTCTATTTTGATCTTTTATCGAAAACGAATCACGGTGCTGTTACGTGGGGTTATTGCGGG
>DOEU01000135.1:0-2993 GCA_003532555.1 Verrucomicrobiota bacterium
GCCTACTTTTTCTAATGAACGGCCCTCGGTTAAAAAACCATGGATTTCGGGTGTTCATGGGGGTGCAATACCTTCGTTTACCTCGGAGATTGTGATTCCTCCGCATTATCAGACGTGGGGCCGTGCTTATGTGGCAGATTTGGATCAGGAATCTACGGATGGGTTTGCTGGATATGATGCCTCTGTTCGGGGGGGTGTTTTGGGTGTGGATCGTCGGTTTGATCATTCGGTTGTTGGTCTTGCCGGGGGAATGAGTCAAACAAGGGTAACGGGTGCCGATGGGCATAGTGGTGAGGCGGATTCGTTACATAGTACCGTTTATGCGAGTTATTTCACAGATCGAGTTTATTTGAATGCTCATATTAGTTTTGCAAGTAGCGATGTTGAGACAGATGGTGTTAGTTCGTTTGGCTACCGTTCTGAGTATGATGCGAATAGTCTCAGCTTTTTTGTTGGGGCGGGATTTGGTTACAAAGGATTTAATGATGCGGTGATGATTACGCCGGAAGTGTCGCTCTTGTCATCAAAATATTCTCGGGATGGATATACGAGTTCTTCATCGATGAGCCAATCGCTTGGATTCGAAGATATGGTTTTTGATTCGTATGATCAGCGGTCTTATCAGTCTGAGTTAGGTGTGGCGATTTCATCGATGAAACTAATTGAGAATCCTCGTTTGCAGATGGCGTTTCAGCCTGAGTTTCGGGTGCATTGGGTGCATGAGTTTGAGCCAAATCCGGATGCGGAGGGGTATCAGTTTACGGGGAGTACCCAGACTTTACATACTCAGCTGCAGTCGCGGGAAGAAAATTTGATTCGGTTTGGAGGGGGCGTTCGTTGTTGGAATTGGAACAGCCAAACAACAGAGTTTGGGTTGAATTTGGATCACCTGAAGGGGGATGCATATACGGAGTGGATGTTTAGTGGACACTTTATTCACCGCTTCTAATCCGTAGGCTATCGGCTGGATGTGTAAAACCCGCTTTTGGTGGGTTTTTTTATTGGGATCGCCAGATGCCGGTGGGCTCTTTAGCTCGCGATACTTCTAGGGTGAGATGGTTGAGTTGTTCGAGTCGAAGTAGAGAACCAACGGTATTTAAAGCAGTTTTGGGTGTATTACAGTCGGAGCTTAAGTGGGCGAGTATAACGTGTTTGAGTTGATCGGTAGCTGATGCGCTGATTAATTGGGCGGCTTCAACATTAGAAAGGTGGCCTTGCCGGCTACGAATTCGTTGTTTAAGTGACCAGGGGCGGGGTGCTTCACGGAGGAGGTCTACATCGTGATTGGCTTCGACAACGAGGCAAGAGCAGCCTTTTAGTTTTTCGGCTACAAGATTGGTGCACATGCCTATATCGGTGACGATGCCTATGTGAGTGGTTGCGTTGGAGATACGAAAGCCGACGGGTTCGCTGGCATCATGGGGAATATGAAAGGTTTCGAGTGTAAGATCTCCGATAGAGAATATTGCCCCAGTTTGGAAGATGTGAAAGTTGATTTCATCGCCTTTGGGGCTTCGTTTGAGGTTGTTGGCGGTGGGTTGATTGGCATAGACAGGGATTTGATGGCGCTTTTGTAGAACGCGTACGCCGTTGGTATGATCGGAGTGCTCATGAGAGAGGCAGATAGCGCTAAGACTGGGAGGTGTGACCCCGATGCTTTCGAGGCGGAGTTCAATCTGTTTTGCGCTGAGTCCGGCGTCAATGAGTAGGTGGGTGTTTTCGGTTGCGACATAAATGGCGTTTCCGGAGCTTCCGCTGGCAAGTACACAGAGTTCAAGTTGCATAGGGTTAGGTTCTCTTTCAAAACCAGTAGCATAGATAAGTTAGCTCTTGGGTGGAATACAATTGTTCGATTGCCTGCGTAATTGGAGGCTTGCGCTTTAATGTGGTCTGAGTACGCTAGGGTGTATGGCAGAGATGGGTTTCACACAAGAGATGAAAATGCAGCAGGCGCTTTCGCCGCAGCTCTATCAATCGATGGAGATTCTGCAGATGTCTTTGATGGATTTACAACAGTTGGTGAAGCAAGAGCTTAGCTCGAACCCTACACTGGAGGTGGTTCAGCCTGAAGCGGATGCACAAATTGAAGTAGAGACGGGAACAGTGGATACAGAAAAGTTTGATGCGGAGATGGCCGCGCTTGGAGATGATTGGCAGGAAGGGTCGTCTGTGGTTTCGAGTGGGGACACGGAAGAGAAGTACCAGTTTATGATGGATACGCTTTCAGAAGGACCATCGCTTCAAGAACAGCTGATGGAACAACTGATTATGTTGGATCTGAATTCCCAGGAGCGAGCCATTGCGGAGCTGTTAATTGGAAATATTGATGATGAGGGTTATCTGCAGTTAGATTTGGAAGAGATGATGGATCGACCTGATTTTCCGATCGATCTTTTTGAGCAGGTTTTGAGTGTAGTACAGTCGTTTGAGCCAGCTGGTATTGGGGCACGGGATTTAAAAGAGTGTCTTTTATTGCAGTTGGAGCGTTCCGATGAGCGGGAGAGTGAAGCATATCAACTGGTGCAGCTTCATTTGGATTGTCTTGGGCGTAATAAATTAGAGGAGATTGCTTCGTTGATGGGGCTAACTCTTGCTCGTGTGATTGAGCTTGCCGATCGGGTTGGGCGGTTGGATCCCAAACCTGGGTTGAAGTTGAGTCCGGGCGAGGTGGAAGTGGTAACACCTGAGATCTTTATCGAAAAGGTGGAGGGCGTTTATCGTGTTCGGAGCAATCGAAAACCTTACCCTAAATTATTTTTAAATCAGCGCTACTTGGAATTATTAAAAGCAAAAAGTACACCTGCAGAGACAAAGGCATATATTCGTGAGAAGTTAGCTAAGTCGAGATTGATGATTCAGAGTATTGATCAACGGTTGAGTATGATAGAGCGTATTGCAGGGGAGTTAATTACCCTTCAATATGACTATTTTGAGCGGGGTGTAACTGGATTGAAACCTCTGAATATGAAGAGGATCGCAGAGATCTTAGAGGT
>DOEU01000135.1:3376-12544 GCA_003532555.1 Verrucomicrobiota bacterium
AGGGTTATTGGCTATGAAGTATTTCTTTAAGCCGGGGGTGCGAACGATTTCGGGTGAGTTGGTTTCGAATGAACATGCCAAGTCCATACTGGCAAAACTTATTTCCAAGGAAGATAAAAAGAAACCGTTTTCGGATGCCAAATTAGTGACGTTGTTGAGCGAGCAGAATATTTCGATTTCGCGGCGGACAGTTGCAAAATATCGAGACCAATTAAAGATTCTCTCTTCTCACCTTAGAAGAGAGCGATAGATTGTATGGATTACGCTCTTTTCTGCCGTATATTACGCATGCCAATTTGTGCAATCATGAGTAAGTTGCTTACGGTCCAATATAATACTAGTCCGGATGGCATGGTGTAAAAGAAGAACAACATCATGACTGGCATCATGAACATCATAATTCGTTGCTGTTGTTGTTGTTCGGGAGTCATGGCAGTCCCTGGAGAAGATAATTTTTGCTGCCAGATCATAGATAAAGACATGATGATGGGAAGAATGTTTAATGCGCCAACAATGGGAATACTTCCGGCAAAGAGGTTTTCAGCGGTGCTAAGATCTTTGATCCATAAGAAGCTAGAAAAGCGTAGCTCAATGGCATTGCGAAGGACGGTAAATAGGGCAAAGAAAACTGGAATCTGAATAAACATGGGTAAACAGCCGCCCATGGGGTTAACGCGTCTTTCCTTGTAAAGCTTCATGGTCTCTTGCTGCATGCGTTGTGGATCTTTTTTGTATTTTTCCTGAAGGGCTTTGAGTTCAGGTTGAACTTCTTGCATACGTTTCATGCTTTCAGTGCTTTTGTGGGTGAGCGGCCAGAATAAAATTCGGATCAATAGCGTGAGGATAATAATGGCAATGCCATATCCGCCTGGTAGGTATTGATTAAAGAGGTTCATGGAGTAGAGGAGGGCCTTCCGAGAGGGCTCCATAAGAACGTTAGTGAAGCTCCAGAATCCGATAGTTTCGAACTCCATCACTTTTTCCATACTATTACCTACTTGTTTTAGCAGGTCGTATTGCTTGGGGCCAATGTATAAGGTGTAGGGAAGTTGAACGGTATGATTCTGTTCGATGGCGGTGGATGTAAAGTTGAGCGTTGCGGCTACGGAGGTGGGGAGGATTCCTTTTTCTGAGAGATCTCGATCCGCGAGAACCGCCATAGTTGCGATAGGTTCGTGTGGACGAAGAATATGTGTAAAGAATTTATTTTTTGCAGATACCCAGTCTACGATTTCAAGGCGCATATCTTCAGGAACGGTATCTAATACCGAAGGATTGCCACTTTTCTTAAAGAGTTTGTTCAACTTACGGCCCCAGTAATTAACGCCACCGGCAGGGGTATAGGAGTCAACGCCCAAAATATGGAGTCCTTGCATGCTGTCGGTTCCGATGGGGTTGGAGATGTACCCGGTATGTATGCGTCGGGCAGGGAGTAAGAGGGCTTGATTGGATTGATTGATGAAGCGGTCGGTAAACTCAATTTTATAGTTGTCTAGTAGCGTGAGTGTCCGCTGAAAATAGATGCCTGAGGGAAGTTTTTTTGAGACCGTGGCTTTGTTTTTACTGACTCGATCGAGTTGGAATACATCGGTTTTTTCAAGCCCACTTATTCCTAGATAGCTTAATGCGGGTTGATGGTTGTAGCTAAACTGAACGGAGTCGCTTTCATAGCTGTTCTCGTCTGCATATTCAAACAAGGTTGATTGTATAATGCCTCCACCTTGGGAGCTTAGAACAATTTCAAGTTGTTCGTTTTTTAAGACAATTGTTTTTTCAAGGACAGGTGTGGCTTCCTTTTCACTTCTTTCGATCTGAAGGGGTGCGGGTGCTTTACTGATAGAGGGTGTTATAGAGGTGGCGCCAATAGGCGTTTCAGATGCGGTGGTTGTTTCTATTGAAGGTGGTGTGATCGGTGTGGCGTAGCGTGGGGCTAAAAATGTTCGATCTATAAACATCCATGCAGGAATTAGGAGGGCTAGTAGGATAACGATAGTGAAATCTTTTTTGTTCATGAGTTCTCTTTATTTTTTAGTTTATTTGGTGGAGGTACTGGATCCCAGCCGCCCGAATGAAAGGGGTGGCAGGCTCCTATACGTTTAATTCCATACCAGAGACCGCGTACGATACCATGTTGTTGAAGGGCTTCAATGCAATAGTTTGAGCAGCTGGGATGGAATCGACATCGATTTCCGATAAGAGGGCTCAGGGTGATTTGATAGAGGCGAATAAATAGAATAAGAATTTTATGCATTGGGCGCCTCTGGAGGAGTAGTTGGTACGGGGGATTTTTCAGGGCATTCTGCGAGTAGTCCGGCCTGCGTTAATAGAGAATACATCTCGTTTTTTGTTTCGTTCCATGTAGCTTTAAGTAAGGACCGTCGTGCTACAAAGATGAGATCCACTTGACCGTTGAGCTTGGGGCGAATTTGACGATAGGCTTCGCGTAGTTGCCTGCGGGCTCGATTTCGTTTGTTGGCTCGGAGATGGACTTTTTTGCTTGAGATGAGGCCAAGTCGGAGTGATGCATCGGGTGTGGTTCGCAACCAAAGTACCATATACGTTCCGACCCATTTTTTTCGCTGTGCAAATGTTTCGTTGAAGGCGGTGGATTGAGTGAGTCGTTGTGATCGATTAAGGGTACGATTAAGCCCGCTGGTGAGCGGGCTTGAGTCGAGTGAAACTTCCGACGACTCCCTTTGACGGGGTTTCGGCATAAATCCAATTATACAGCGGTTAAGCGTTTACGCCCTTTTTGGCGTCTACGTTTTAGAATGGCACGTCCGTCAGCCGTGGACATCCGTTTGCGAAATCCACATTTGCGAGAACGTTTTATCTTAGATGGGTTGTATGTTCGTTTCATTGCATTAAATCCTCGTGTTCCGAAAAGCGGTGTAATCTAGCATGATCGGGGGGGATGTCAATGGGTTTTAGTTCGGTTTCGATTAGCATGTTGTGGTGAGGATTGACCGTTGCAATCATGCCAGTTTTTGGTCAAACTTCCTGAGTGGGTAAAAAAAATATAAATTTAAGTGGAGGAATTGATGTGGCAGCTGCTTTGAATCAGGAAAATCAGCGAATTGATGGACGGCAAGCGGATGAATTGAGATCAGTTAAAGTGACCTCGGATTTCATTACTTCAGCTAAAGGTTCGGTCTTAATTGAAATGGGCCAGACCCGTGTGATTTGTACGGCGAGTGTGGATGAATCGGTTCCCGGTTGGATGCGGTATCAGAATGTACCGGGTGGTTGGCTGACTGCAGAGTATAGTATGCTTCCGGGTGCAACTCATGATCGCACACAGCGCGAATCATCGAAAGGAAAAGTCGGTGGACGTACGATGGAGATTCAGCGGTTGATTGGTCGGTCCTTACGGGCGGTTGTGGATTTGAAGAAGCTGGGTCGACGGCAGATCTATCTTGATTGCGATGTGATTCAGGCCGATGGTGGAACACGTACGGCATCTATTACAGGTGCATTTATTGCGCTTAAGTTGGCGGTTGCGCGCCTGATGAAGGAAGGGCTGTTGAAAGAGAGCCCCATCAAAGAAGAGTTGGCGGCGATTAGCGTGGGGATTCATCAAGGGGTTCCTGTTTTAGATTTGTGTTATTTGGAAGATGCGGCGGCAGAGGTAGATGCTAACTTTGTTATGACCTCTTCGGGGCGTATTATCGAGGTTCAAGGAACGGCTGAAGAGGAGCCGTTTACCAAAGATGAACTGATGCAGATGCTTGCCTTAGCGGAGAAGGGGATTGGCGAACTTTTTGAAGTGCAACACGAAGTTTGTTAATTTCTAAATAACGCTCTCTTTTAAAAAGAAATAAAAGTAAAGAAGCGTTAGATTGAAGATAAAAAACGTATTACGCAGTGATCCGTTTTTAAGTACGTTTATTTTGCGTATAGATCTCGGTTGCATTCTTTTCCCCGATGATGCTCAAAAGATGTCGGGCCTGTTTGGTAGACCGGTTTTACATGGTATAATGGGTCACTTTACTGAGCAGATAGGGATTCCTGTATGGGTTGCGTTCTTGGTGATCTTGATTGAGTATGCGGGTTCGTTGTTGATCATGGGATTTTTCACTCGTCTAGTAGCGTTGAGTTTAGGCGTGGTTATGGATGCTAGGGGTGGATTATGCGTTGTTCTCATGGGTTCTTCGTGAATTGGTATGGCGGGGCCGATGGTAAAGGTTACGAGTATCATATTTTAGTGATCACTATAGCAATAGGACTTGTCATTAGTGGATGTTGGCTATTTTCACTTGATCACTTGCTAAGCCGTCGTTTACATATTTTCGAGTAAAGCATCGGTGAAGGCGGAGCAACTGAGTGGTGTTGCATCGTCCATCAACATGGCAAAATCAGCGGTGACGGTGCGGTTTTTCAATGTGGTATCAACGGCTTGTAGGAGTCGATCAGCGGCTTCGGTCCAGCCCAAGTAGCGAAGCAGCATTTCTCCTGATAGAATGAGTGAGCAGGGGTTGACGATATCTTTTCCTGCGATGTCGGGTGCGGTTCCATGTGTAGCTTCAAAGATAGCTTTCCCGTCGCGGTAGTTAATGTTAGCTCCTGGTGAAATGCCGATTCCACCTACGCAGGCGGCGAGGGCGTCTGAGACATAATCTCCGTTGAGGTTGAGTGTTGCGATGACATCATATTCTTGGGGCTTGAGTAGAATGTTTTGGAGAAAAGCATCGCAGATGCAATCTTTGAGTTCGATTTCTCGTCCCGTATTTGGGTTGGTGAAGGTGTATTTCTTTTCGGTGCCGTGATAGACGGCGCCAAATTCACTTTCAGCGAGTTCAATGCCCCATCTGCGAAATGCGCCTTCAGTAAATTTCATAATATTGCCTTTGTGGACGAGGGTCACGGAGCTGCGATCATTACGAATTGCATATTCGATAGCGGCACGAATGAGCCGTTGCGATCCTTTGCGTGAAACAGGCTTAACTCCAATGCCACATTCGTCTGTGTAGCGGATGCGGTCTACTTTCATTTCGTTTTCAAGATAATGGATGATTTTTTTTGCACCAGCAGAGTTAGCTTCCCATTCGATACCGGCATAGATATCTTCAGAGTTTTCTCTAAAGACGACCATGTCGACCTTTTCGGGCGTATGAACGGGTGAGGGAACGCCTTTAAACCAAGTCACAGGTCGTTGGCATACGTAGAGGTCTAATTCTTGACGAAGGGTGACGTTGAGGGATCGGCGTCCTTGCCCAATGGGTGTGGTGAGGGGGCCTTTGATGGCGATTCGGTAGTGGTTAATAGCGTCGAGGGTTTCTTTTGGAAGCCAGGTGTCCTCGCCATAGATACGGTTTGCTTTTTCTCCGGCATAAATTTCCATCCAGTGGATTTGGCGTTCATCTTGATAGGTTTTTTGAACGATGTGATCAAGGGTACGTAGCATTGCGGTGGTAATTTCAGCGCCCACCCCATCGCCTTCAATAAAAGGAATAATGGGTTGATTGGAGATATTTAGTTTTCCGTATTCAAGGGTCTGAATCGGAGTTCCTTCGGTGGGATGTTGAATGTGAGATGCGCTCATTTTTACCTTTTTTTGGGTCACTGAAGATAGATATCCAAAAGGTTTCTGATGGGGGTGTAAAGTAAATAGCGTGTGGCTTAGTTATATTTGCGTACGACGGCTTTAACAATCCCACCGATGATAAGGGATTGGTCGGGTCGAATCCGTTTATAATTACTGTTAGCAGGGTCTAGATAAACACCTTGCCGGTCTTTCCCAAAATATTTCATAGTCCATTCTCCATCGACCTGTGCAATGACGATGTCGTTTTTTTTTGGAGTCCCTCCTTTTTCGACCAATATAATATCACCAGGTTGAATACCTGCATCGATCATGGAATCTCCACTAACGGTGAGAAGGTAAGTGGCTTCGGGGTTGTGAACGAGGTATTGATCTAAATTGATGGTGTCGATGAGTTCTTCTTCGGCTGGTGAGGGAAAGCCGGCTTGGACGGTACCGAGTAAGCGACTACTTCCGGTGATTTTGGATGTGAGCGTAATACCTCCGGATTTATTTTGCTCTATATACCCTAGTTGAATGAGTTTTTGGAGGGGACCGTAAACAGCATTTTTAGATCGATAGTTAAATAGGATGGCGAGTTCGGAAAAGGTAGGGTTTCGTTTCTCTATGACGTAGAAGGAGCGGAGCTGTTCAATTTTTTCAGATACGTTAATTTTGCGTGGCATTGCGACCCTCTTTTCTACTGAGAGGATTAAACTGAACAATCGTTCAGTTTAAAAGCTATTTCTTTTTCGGATTTGTGCGTTTGGTAGTTTTGGGTTTCTGTGCATGAAGTTTTTGGGTTTGTTTGGAGGAGAGTTGCCAGCGGGGAATCGTTTTTTTATTATTACTTGATCTTTTCTTTTCGGGACGATGACCAGTTTGAGCGCTCCCTTTAAAATGTTTGATTTGTTCACTGTGAAAAGGTTGCTTGGTAGAGATCGGAAGTTCAGTGGATAAAGATTTTTCGATATCGATGAGATATTTTCTTTCGGTGGGATCGCAGAAGTGAATGGCTTGGCCGGTAGCTCCTGCTCTTGCGGTTCTTCCAATGCGGTGTACAAAGGTTTCGGCTTCGGAAGGTAGATCAAAATTAATGACGCGGCTGATGTGATCTACATGAATACCCCGTGCAGCTAAATCAGTTGAGATTAAGATGGGAACGTCGGCGTTTCGAAATTGTTCGAGACGTTCTTCGCGGAGGTGCTGGGATTTTTCTCCATGGAGAACATCAACAGAAAGACCGGCTTGTTTCATTCGTTCGGTGAGGCGGTCGGCTCCGCGCCGGGTTCGGCAAAAAATCAGAGTACGTTCTTGGGGATGTTGGTTCAATACCCATTCAAGTAGAGCAAATTTATTATTTTTTTCAACGTAGTAGAGTGTGTGGTGAATGGAACCGGTAAAAGGATCGTCGGTTTTAAGTTGGAGAGTGATGGGTTTTTGAAGAATGTCTTGAGCAAGTTTTTGTGCTTCTGGGGGCATGGTGGCGGAGATAAAGAGGGCTTGTCGTTTGGCGGGGAGTTGTTCAAAGAGGGTTCGAATGTCAGGGGCAAAACCTAGATCAAGCATGCGGTCGGCTTCATCGACGACAATGTGATGAGTTTCATCGAGTTTAATGGCTTTTTGGTGAAGTAGATCAATGAGTCTGCCAGGGGTGGCGATGAGGAGGTCGGTTCCGGAACGGAGGGTTTGAATTTGTGCTGTTGCGGGAACTCCACCATGAATAAGACAGGGGATAAGATCAATATGGATGGTAAGCTGTTGTATGGTTTGATGCAGTTGCAGTGCGAGTTCTCGGGTGGGGGATAGAATTAATGCACGGGTTCTCAATTCACGTGGGCGTTGCCAGTCGGTGATGAGTTGATGAAGTAAGGGAAGAGAGAAGGCAGCTGTTTTACCGGTTCCGGTGGGAGCGGTTGCGATTAAATCATGACCTTGAAGGATGGTGTGGATGGCAGCGGTTTGAATTGCGGTTGGGTTTTGATAGCCCATTTCTTGGATGGCTTGAAGAAGGGCTGGGACGAGGGGGAATTCATCAAATGGGGTCATGATCATGAACCTAGCGTGCATTTGAGCGAAGGGCTAGGCAAAAACAAGGGGTTGACGGAGCGACTGTCAGATGAGCTAATAGTGAAGGCATAATGAGGGCAAGATAATGAAAATTTTGGTGGCACGTGTTCCTGAGGAAGGATTTATATTAGAAGGCGAAGAGCCGGCATCAATTTTGGCATGGGAGATGGAACAATTTGTGAAGGTGGGAGGCGATATTTCGTATCGTTTTTCTGTAAAACATGTGTTGCAAGAGTTGTTGGTTCGTGGGGAGATGGCGTTGGCGGCGGATATACAGTGTTCAAGATGTTCTGAATTTTTCTCGACATCGATAGGGGTTTCCGATTTTCTTCGCGTTTATTCGATTCCGGAAGGAACGGATGAAGTGGATATTACGGAAGACTTGCGTGAAGAGTTGGTTCTTCATGTACCGGCTTTCCCTGTTTGTGCAGATGAGTGTGTGGGAATGTGTACACAATGCGGAGTTAATTTAAACCAAGTAACGTGTGATTGTGTTGAAGAAGAAAAGCCCAACCCTTGGTCGGCGTTAGATGAATTAAATTTATAGGTGTAAGGAGAATTACCATGGCAGTTCCAAAGAGAAAAACATCAAAAAGCAAGACGGCAAGTCGCAAGGTCCATAATATGAAGAAGCCCGTGTATCGTGCCTCTAAATCAGAATCAGGTGCACCTGCATTGCCTCATCGCGTTTGTCCAAGCACCGGTCAATATAATGGCCGTCATGTTATATCTGTCGAAGTATCGGACTAAGTTCTGATGCGCATTTCGGTGGATGCGATGGGGGGCGATGATGCACCCCGTGAAATCGTGGCGGGTGCACTTTTAGCTGCACATCAGATTAATGGATTAGAGCGGCTTTACTTGGTGGGCGATCAGTCAGCTATTGAGGCTGAGTTGGAAGGCTCTTCAGAGCCGGTTCCCGCGTGTATTGAGATTGTGCATACAACGGAAGTCGTTGGTATGGGGGAAGCCCCTGCGACTGCGATTCGACGGAAAAAAGATTCTTCGATTGCTCGAGCTATTTCATTGGTGAAAGAGGGCGATGCGGATGCTATCTTTTCGGCAGGTAATACGGGTGCGGCGGTTGCAGCTTCTACGTTAATGTTGCGCACGTTAAAGGGGGTTTCTCGTCCCGCTATTGCCGCGGTGATTCCTACGTCCAAAAATCCGTATGTTTTATTGGATGCAGGAGCCAATCCAGATAGTACACCGGAAATGTTGCAACAGTTTGCGGTGATGGGCAGTATTTATTCTCGGGAAATTTTGGGCGTTTCTTCGCCTCGAGTTGGTTTACTAAGTATTGGTGAAGAGGCCGCTAAAGGGAATGAAACGACTAAGAAGGGGTTTGGATTACTTGAAAAAGCGCGTCTAAAATTTGTGGGGAATGTGGAGAGTCGTGATCTATTTTCGGGAAAAATTGATGTAGCGGTTTGTGATGGTTTTGTGGGTAATGTGGTATTGAAAACAACGGAATCTGTGGCGAGTATGATATCGACTTGGTTAAAAGAGCTTTTCCGTAAAAGCCCCATTCGGATTTTGGGCTATCTTTTATCTCGGGGTGTTTTTCGAGAAGTTCG
>DOEU01000038.1 GCA_003532555.1 Verrucomicrobiota bacterium
CTCGACTGGCTTCCCATTCTAATTCACCCATCCAATCCAATAGGTAACTTGACTGTTGAGCAAGTGCGTATGATCTTCAAAGGAGAGATCTCAAATTGGAAAGAAGTAGGTGGACCTAATCGAAATATCGTTACTATTTCTCGTGATACCAATAGCGGCACGTATGAAACTTTCGCTAAATTGGTGATGAATAAAGAGAAGATTGGCGATAAATGCGAATATGTCGGATCGAATGGTGCCATTCGCCAGCGAGTCCAAAGCACGCCAGCAGCCATTGGGTATGCAGGCTTAGGTTTCGTGGATAAAACGGTAAAAGCTCTAAATATTAATGGAGTCTATCCTTCTCAAGAAACGGTTCAAAGCGGTGAATATCCAGTTGCTCGGCCGCTGTTTCTTTACACGAATACTTATCCGAATATGGGTAGCTCTCTTTACCAATACATCAACATCTACTTGACTGCAGATGGACAAGAGATCGTTGAAGAAATTGGATTTGTTCCAGTAACAATGTACTAAGATTGACTTTTTCTACTTGTTTAATAAAAAGCGCAATCATCTGATTGCGCTTTTTTAATAAACAACTGCTGTTAATCAGACAAAAACATGCATAATCTAAGCTTGGATATTTTATAATCAAAGGATTTACCGAAACCTTATCTAAAATGAAGAAACCTCAAAAAAAGAGCAACTTAGTTGTCAGTGATACGGTTGGTTTAGTCCGTAGTATTCAGTCAAAAATTGGAAAAAGTTTTCTCTTTCTAATTACATCACTTTCCACCTTTGCCGTCTTCTTCATCTTCTACTTCATCTTTAAAGATGCTATCCCTTTTTTCCAAATTGAGGGATTTAAAGAATTTTTCACATCTTCCCGATGGTATCCGTCCGGATCTCCCGCTGAATTTGGTGCTTTATCCATCTTTGTTGGAAGTGGACTCGTAGTGATTGGCTCGATTTTAGTATCAGTTCCGCTCGGTATTGCAGCAGCTGTATGTTTGAGTGATTTGCTACCTTTTAAAATACGGCAAATTGTAAAACCTTTAATCGAAATGCTAGCAGCTATTCCTTCGGTGGCCTATGGTTTCTTTGCCTTAGTTGTATTTGCACCATTACTTCAGAATCAAGGTGGAATTATTCTATGTATTGGCACCTGGTTGGTTCTAGGACCACTTGCTATTTTGGCTGCAATTCTTCTGAGTGAATTTATCGCAAAAATCGCAGGGCATCTTTCTAAAAATGCTAATCAGATTCGTTTAATTTCTCTTAGCTTACTCCTCTTTGCATTTATATATTCCATCTATAATATCACATCACAACTTCTCACAATTGAAATTAGTTCTGGAACTAATGCGTTAAATGTATCCATTATTTTGGGAATTATGGCGCTACCGACTATCGTGAGTGTTTCAGAAGACGCGCTTCAGTCCGCTGGACGGGAGTTACGAGAAGGATCCTATGCATTAGGTGCAACTCGAGCAGAGACTATCTTGAAAACCGTTATTCCTGCATCATTAAGTGGTATTTTAGCGGCTGTTATTCTCGGTATTATGCGAGCAATTGGCGAAACTATGGTTGTCTGGATGGCTTCAGGAAATGCTTCGAAGATACCTACTCCTTGGTATAATATTCTTGAGCCTATCCGCACCCTTACAGCTACCATCGCAGGCGATATGGGTGAGGCAGATCACGTCCTCGGCTCATCTCGTTTTCACGTCCTTTTCGCAATGGCATTTTGCTTATTGGCATTCTCTTTTATCATGAATCTTACCAGCGAAATAATTCTACATCGTTCGCGTAAAAAAACGGGTAGCAGTTAATGGAACTAAGAACACGAAAATTATTAGATCGCTCTTTTTCTGGGCTAGGTATTTCAGCAATTGCTCTCATGGCTATTGCTCTATTACTGATTCTTACCCCCATCATCTGGAAGGGTTCTAAAGCTTACATATTCAAAGGAACCATAGAACACCGTAAAGTCATGTTGGATCATTTTGATCGGGGTGATTCAGATCAATTGGAAAAAGAAATTACTGCAACAGAACTAATCCGTGCCCCAATTTACAGAATGCTGGAAACATTTAAAACCGACATGAAAGAGATGTCTTCTAGCGAACGCCGGGAATATCGTTCCGCTGTTAGAGAATTAGAAAAAGGGTTAAAAGAACTCTTCGGTCCTCCTCCAGGCGCTAGAAAACCTGTATTAATAAGACAGCAATACGGGCAAAGTCGCTGGGACCGAACCCATGTTAAACTGCACGAACTTCTATATGTTGAAGAATGGGATTATTCAAATCCTGATGCAATGGGCATTCTCATCGAGACCCCTCGGGTGAACCAATTCAAAAATACATCTCTTGAACCCTTATTTAGTTATATTGAAAATAATATCGATGAAATGATGAAGCCAAGAAACACTTTCTATTGGCAATTCTTAACCGATAAATCCAAAGATTCTCATATATTCGGAGGCATTTGGCCTGAAGTTTTAGGAACGATCTATTTAACTATTGGGGCTATGCTATTTGCTCTTCCGTTGGGAGTCATTGCCGCGATATATCTTTGTGAATATGCCCGTGAAGGGAAGATTATTAGTCTGATTCGAATCTGTATTAGCACCCTAGCTGGTGTTCCAAGTATTGTATTTGGTCTCTTCGGTCTAGCATTCTTTCTTAATACCATTGGTGTTTCTGAGTCCAAAAGTGTCCTAGCTGGTGCCTTGACGCTTGCTCTATTAATTCTACCAACCATTATTAGATCTTCAGAAGAAGCCATTAAAGCTGTACCTACGCCATATAAAGAAGCGGCTATGGGACTTGGTGCAGGAAAATGGCATACGGTTATGACAATTATATTACCTGCCGCACTACCCGGGATTTTAACAGGTATGGTCATATCGATGGGTCGTGCTGCCGGTGAAACCGCACCGATTATTTTTACGGCTGCCGTAAGTGTTGGTGCACCGATTGCTCTTTTCGAAACACTTACCCAACCTACACCAGCACTTCCATGGAATATCTATAACTTGTGCACAGAACACGAAGCAGTCGACGAAATCCGACATGTTCAATTCGGCATGGTCTTCACCTTAATAGCTATTGTATTACTGTTAAATTTAATTGCGATTATTATGCGAGCACGCATATCTAAGAAGTTGAGAGGTTAATCATGAGTAACGATATCGTCATGAAACGAATTGAAACATTTGCCACATATGAAGATGTTAAACCCCCCCGAGAGAATCACATAGAGACTAAAGATTTCTCTCTTTTCTACGATAAATTTGAAGCCGTAAAGAATGTAAATCTTACCATTCCTAAAAACCGAATCACCGCCATGATTGGTCCTAGTGGATGCGGAAAAAGTACACTCCTCCGATCGATGAATCGTATGAATGATTTAATTCCAAGTAGTCGAGCCCAAGGGGAAATTATTTTTGACGGACACAACATTTATAATAAAAATATTGATGAAGTAACGTTACGCTCTCGAATTGGTATGGTTTTCCAAAAACCAAATGTTTTTCCAAAGAGCATCTTTGATAACGTGGCTTATGGGCCTCGACTGCAAGGTGTAAAATCAAAACCTTTATTAACCGAAATTGTGGAACAAAGCCTGACACAGGCCGCTCTTTGGGATGAAGTTAAAGATCGATTACATACCCATGCATTAGGGATGTCTGGTGGACAGCAACAACGCTTATGTATTGCGCGATCACTCGCCATCAAACCTGAAATTTTACTTATGGATGAGCCTACATCTGCACTCGATCCAAAAGCAACCGCCATTATCGAAGACCTGATTGCAGAATTAAGAAAACAATACACCATTATTATTGTGACACATAATATGCAGCAAGCAGCTCGAGTATCTGACTATACTGCCTTTCTTTTTGAAGGAGAATTAATAGAATTTGGTAGGACTAAAATTATTTTTACAAAGCCAGAAAGTGAACAAACAGAAAACTACATTACAGGTAGATTTGGTTAAGGAGTATATTATGTCTGCGCACATGAAAAAAGAGCTAGAAAAGCTAAAAAAACTAATATTTTCCCTCGGAACACAAGTTGATGAGAATGTCGAAATGGCTGCACGTGCTTTCGACCTGGGAGATATCTCAATTGTTGAAAAAGTGATTCAAACCGATAAAAATATTGATCAATTAGAGGTAGAAGTAGAGGAAGCATGTCTGAAAGCATTAGCTCTGTATCAGCCTGTTGCAATTGATTTGCGCTTTATTGTAGCTGTATTAAAAATGACTAATGACTTGGAACGGATGAGTGATCTAGCTGCTGGAGTCGCAAAAAACGCGATCATTTATAATGATCGGAAAGAGCGAAAAAATATAGCATCCATAAGTTTGAGTCCAATGAGTGAACTCGTTACCTCTATTGTACGTAAATCTATTGATTCACTTCTGCAACTCGATTCAGATCTGGCAAGAGAAGTAACACAAGACGATCAAGTAATTGATGAGATGAAAACAGAAATTAAAGCCAATATCCTCCATGCAATTAACCAAGATCCCAAACAAACAGAACCTCTTGTTGCCCTCTTAATGGCCTCTAATCGATTAGAACGGATTGGAGATCACGCAACCAACATTGCAGAAGATGTGATCTACATGGTGGAAGCTGAAATTGTTCGCCACCAAGATTTAGGATAAAAAAAACCGCACAACTAATTGTGCGGCTGTTCAATTATTTTCTTTAGATTAGGCTTCTTCAAACAACCATGTTGAGAGATATCGCTCGCCAGTGTCACACACGATGGTCACAATCAGCTTGCCTTCGTTCTCCGGACGTTTTGCCTGCTCGACCGCTGCATACACATTGCCTCCTGCTGAAATGCCACAGAGAATTCCTTCCTCCTTCGCCAGTTGACGAGCCATTTCACCCGCTGACTCATGATCAATTTGCATTACCTCATCAACCAACTCGGTATCTAGATTGCCTGGAATAAATCCCGCTCCGATCCCTTGGATTTTATGAGGTCCCGGCGTTCCACCCGAAATCACCGGCGAAGTGATCGGCTCAACCGCTACTGCCTTCAAGCTTTCTTTTCGAGGTTTGAGTGCAGATGCAACACCGGTAATGGTTCCACCCGTTCCAACGCCTGCTACAAAAATATCAACCGCCCCATCGGTATCTTCCCAAATTTCCTCTGCTGTCGTTGATTTGTGAATAGCAGGATTGGCTGGATTCTCAAACTGCTGCAACATGACAGCATTTGGCGTTTCAGCCACAAGTTGCTCGGCAGCCGCAATCGCTCCTGGCATACCCTTCTCTGCCGGTGTTAAAACCAATTCAGCACCCAATACTTTTAATAAGCGTCGACGTTCCAAACTCATACTCTCTGGCATGGTTAACACTAGATCAAGTCCCTTTGCCGCAGCGGTAAATGCTAAGGCAATTCCTGTATTTCCGCTGGTTGGCTCCACTAATTTGGTGTCCGGCTTGATTAAACCTTTAGCCTCTGCAGCCTCAATCATAGCCACACCAATACGGTCTTTCACACTGTATAGCGGGTTCCGTGATTCTAACTTCACTGCTACGTTACCCGGCATTCCTTCTGTGATTCGATTCAACATCACCATGGGTGTGTTGCCAACTGTCTTTGTAATATCTGTGTAAACAGGCATATTTTTCTCCTTATATATTAAACATAATCGGCTCTACATCCGAAAGCCTTGCATACTCATCGATAATTGTTTGCAAAGTGATTCCAGAAAAATACTTCAATAACTCTTGAAATGCACCTTGCCATACGGCTTGCATCACGTGTTCATCTGATCTGCTTTCGCCTTCCATCAAACGCTCCACATGACTAAAATCTCCTTCAGTAGCTGCTAGAATATCGTAAAGAGTAATATCTGCAGCAGACCTCGCTAACTGAAAGCCTCCACGTAATCCACGTGTACTGACCACCAATCCTGCATTTTTAAGCGGAACAATGATCTGTTCAATATAGTCAGTGGAAATGCCCTCTTGCTGAGCAATTCGTTTTTTTGGCACCGGTCCATCTCGATCATGCCGAGCAATACACAACATAATGCGCGAAGCATACCGTCCTTTGGTCGATAATTTCATGTTGTTGATACTCGCTTTCTTTTTATCTAAGAAAGAGAAATAAGTGAGACCATATAATAAATCAATTTTAAATTAGGTAAATCCTTACTTTTTTTATGGATTTTCATTCAGCACGCTCATGCTGACTGCGCAATTGACCACAAGCAGCATTCACATCTATCCCCTTCGACCACCGAACCGTTGTATTAATTCCTGCTTTTTCAAGCTCACCCACGAAATGCTCCAACTTCTCCCGTGTCGACGTCTTACCTTCATACTCTTCAATTTCACTAAGTGGAATTAGATTCACCCTACAAGGGAACCGACCTAAACGAATCACCAATTCTCGGCAATCTCGTTCCGTATCATTCACGTCACGAATCATGGTATATTCAAATGTAATAATTCGCTTCGTCTCTTTTGTGTAGCGCTCACAAGACGCTAAGAGCTCATCAATTGCCCACGTTGCATTGACGGGCATCAACTCATCACGAATTGGATCGGAAGGCGCATGCAAAGAGACAGAAAGTTCCACCTGTAAACCTTCTTGTGCCAATTTTTCAATGCCAGGAATCACTCCGCAGGTGCTTATGGTGATTCGACGAGCACCTAGTCCAATACCTTCAGGGTCGTTTAATATTCGAATCGCCTTGATCACTTCATCATAGTTATCAAAGGGCTCGCCAATGCCCATAAACACCACATTTGTCACGCGTTCTCCATACGCACGTTGTGCCGCGAGAAACTCTCCAACAATCTCACCCGCACTCAAATTGCGCTTCACCCCATTTTGACCACTCGCGCAAAAAACACAGCCGAACATACACCCCACCTGACTCGAAACGCAGACAGTTCGTCGTTCCTCCGCTGGAATTAATACCTCTTCAATCAGTTCGTTATCATGCAAGCGACTCAGAATTTTTTGTGTTCCAGTTGAGGATGAACTCACCTCCACCTCTTCCAGAGGTTTCAATGAAAACGTTTCTTCCAAAGCCAGCCGCAAGGATCCGGGAAGATTATTCATTTCATCCCATGATTGAACGTTATGCTTATAAAGCCATTGCCATATCTGTTTTGAACGAAAAGCCGGCTGCTTATGATTCTTCAACCACGTCTCTAACTCGTCGCGATTGAAACTATAAATAAACGTTGGGTCTGCCATTATGCCCGCCGGTCGCGATAATAGTTGATTAAGCGATTCGTTGAATCATCATGGTTTAAAGTAGATGTGCCTTGCAGTTCAGGAAGAATCGCTTTCGCCAACACTTTCCCTAATTCAACGCCCCATTGATCAAATGAGTAAATATCCCAAAGGATGCCCTGCACGAAAATTTTATGTTCATATAACGCAATAAGTTGCCCCAATACCGCCGGGGTTAATTTTTTTGCCATCAATGAATTGGTCGGTCGATTCCCCTCAAACACCTTATGCGGAATCAATACTTCAGCCACCCCTTCCATCTCTAAAGCTTCCCTCGTTTTCCCAAACGCAAGTGCCTCTGTCTGAGCAAAAAAGTTAGCCATTAATTTATCATGATGATCCCCCAACGGATTGTGTGATTGGCAAAATCCAATAAAATCACACGGTATTAATCGCGTTCCTTGATGAATTAATTGATAAAAAGCATGCTGACCGTTCGTACCCGGTTCTCCCCAAATAATTGGCCCCGTCTGCCACTCCACCCGCTCCCCCGAACGGCTCACATATTTTCCATTTGATTCCATATCCCCTTGCTGGAAATATGCCGCAAAACGGTGCATATACTGATCATAGGGCAATATGGCATGAGAATCGGCGTCAAAGAAATTGTGATACCAAACTCCCAATAAAGCTAATATAACTGGCATATTCTCCGCCAACGGTGCCGTACGAAAGTGCGTATCCATCGTATGATACCCCGCCAACATTTCCCGAAATAGATCCGGTCCAATTGAAATCATCAAAGGCAATCCAATCGCTGAGGGCAAGGAGTAGCGCCCCCCAACCCAATCCCAGAAGGCCAACATATTAACCGTATCAATCCCGAAGGCACTCACTGCACCCTCATTGGTAGAGAGCGCCACAAAATGTTTTGCTACCGCTGCTTCATCACCAAGCTGATCAATAAGCCAACCACGGGCTGTGTGAGCATTGGTCATCGTCTCTTGTGTTGTAAACGTTTTGGATGCCACAATAAAAAGAGCCTCTTCTGCATCCACTTCCCGCAAGACTTCCGCAATATGGGTTCCATCTACGTTTGAAACAAAATGCAATTTTAACTCTCGCTGCCCATAGGGCTTGAGTGCTTCACTTGCCATGACCGGCCCCAAATCTGAGCCTCCAATGCCAATGTTCACAATATGTTTAATCCGTTTTCCCGTGTAACCTTTCCATGTACCCGACCGAATCTGGTCGGAAAAAACGGTCATTTGATCAAGTACCGCATGAACATCCGGAATTACATTTATCCCATCCACCTCAACCACCGCCTCCCGGGGCGCACGCAACGCGGTATGTAATACCGCACGATTCTCGGTTTCATTAATTTTTTCACCCGTAAACATTGATTCAATCCAGCGATTCAAATCAACCGCCTCCGCAAACTGGAGCAATTGCGCAAGAGTTTCCTCTGTGATGCGGTTTTTAGAATAATCAAGCAGTAGATCACCCGCTTCCATCGAGAATCTTTCAGATCGATCTGAATGCTCAAACAGCTTGCGCAGGTCTATTTGCTTCATTTCATTTGCATGCGCTTCTAACGCTTTCCACTCAGCTAAATCGGTTCTTTTTTTACTCATATACAACGTCTCCTAAAATGAGGCGTCAACCTACCCTCAAAGCCATCAGATTCCAAAACAAAAGTAATGAACTCAATTGCAATGAAGATTGTCTTTACGAGAATAACCATTATCTTTGTAAAGCGAGAAGTAGCCTATGAAAAAATATCGATGTCTATGCACCATCATAATGATCACCTTATTCGGTTTCGGTAAGGTAATTGCTGATACGTCATCCAAACTAGATATAAACCGCATCAGCCGAACCGTTGCCTACACCCTACCCGTTTTTCATCTAAACCAACTTCCATTAGATACTTATATTTCAACCAACGCTTTTAAACAGTATTTGGAAACCCTCGACCCCGGTAAAAGCTATTTCCTGCAAAGCGATATAGATAAATTCAACCAACAAGCCTTTCAACTCCATAAACAACTACGCCAAGGAGATATCCACTTTGCAACGAACGCCTATACGATCTTAATGGAACGAATGGAAAATCGGATCGACTTCACCGAAGTACTGCTCGAAAAAGGATTTGATACCAGTATCGATGAAACCTTCACATGGGATCGTAGTGAAATTGAGTGGCCACAAAACCAATCAGAATGGGATGAAACCTGGCGCAAGCGGATTAAAAACGAGTATGTCGGGCGCATTATTTCAAAAGAATTAGACGAACAAGAAGCGGTCGAAGAAAATTCGCAAGATGAATCCGAAAATAAGATGATCGTCGCATCCGATGAAGAAGCTGAATATGACGAAGCCTACGAAGAGAGCCTCTTGAGCCCCGAAGAATTTATCCTCGAAAAATATCAACAACTTCATCTCACCATGGAATCCTTTGATCAAGAAATGTTGCTTCAAAGATATCTCTCGGCCTTTTCTCAAGTATACGATCCCCATAGCGACTATCTCTCTCCCAGCGGCGTCGAAGATTTTGATATTAATATGAAACTCTCACTCGTAGGCATTGGCGCCATGCTACGCCCCGATGATGGTGCTGCAAAAATCGTCCGTCTTATTCCTGGCGGTCCCGCCGAAACCGATGGTCGATTGAAAGCCGGTGATAAAATTATTGCCGTTGCCCAAGACGATGAAGAGCCCGTCAGCATCCTGCACTGGCCTCTTTATAAAGCGGTTCGCCTCATTCGTGGGGAGAAAGATTCGAAGGTGGTTATCACTGTGATCCCCGCATCGGATCGAAACGGAACCAGAACCCGAAAAATCGACCTTATTCGCGATGAAGTGAAACTCGAAGAGCAAGCTGCCAAAAGTGAACTTCGTGAAATAAAAACCATTAACGGGCTAACTCGTCGCCTTGGCGTCATCACGCTGCCCGATTTCTATGCTGACTTTAAAGCGACGAATGCAAATAAGAAAGATGCCCGTCGTGCCTCGTCAGATGTACGCCGACTCATCGAAGAACTCAAAAAAGAGCAAATTGAAGGGCTCGTTATCGATCTTAGAAACAACGGCGGAGGCTCCTTGGTGGAAGCGATAGATATTGCCGGCTTATTCATTACATCTGGACCCGTCGTTCAAGTGAAAGAACGAAGAGGTCTTCAAGTCCTCCCGGATGCAGATCCTGAAATTAACTACAAAGATCCGTTAATTGTGCTCGTGAACCGTCTCAGTGCATCTGCATCCGAAATTTTAGCGGCTGCCCTTCAAGATTACGGGCGAGCTATTATTGTCGGTGATGAGCACACCCATGGAAAAGGAACTGTTCAGACACTCATGTCGCTCGGCGATAAAAAAGGATCCCTCAAGCTCACCACTGCTGGTTTCTACCGAATCAATGGCGGATCGACCCAATTGCGAGGCGTTGAACCCGATATCGTCATACCCTCGCTACTCGACGTTATGGAAGTGGGGGAAAAAGAACTCGATCATGCACTGCCCTGGGACACCATTCGTCCAGCTCTGTATCGTAAATCAAATACGTTCGAAGCGTGGCTACCTCAATTAACAAATCAATCAATTGAGCGAAGAAAAGCCAATCCCGAGTTTCAAAACTTTCTAGATCGTCGAGATCGTTTAGGCGAACGCTATGAATCAAAAACTGTTTCCTTATTGCTCTCAAATAGATTGGCCGAAGCCGAAGCCGAACTGGAACTAGACGAACTCCAAGAAAGTAGTTTTCAAGATGACGAAAGCGACTCTACAAACGATCTAACCCTCAACGAAACACTCCATATCTTAACCGATTGGATTGATCTTGAAGAGAGCACACAACCAGCCCTGCTTGCTCCCGCCTCTTAATGAGATCCCGCTTCGTTCAGGTAGAGCGTTCGCGTAGGAAACGCAAATTCTATACCTGCAGCATTAAACCGTTCTAGAATCTGCTGATTCACAAAACCAGCATGCGCCATATAGTCCCAATAATTGCCGGGATGATACCAATACGTAGCTACCAAATCTAATGAAGAACTATTAAAAGTTTTGAAATAGATGCGTGGAGGATATGCCGGATGTTGCCCTTCATGGTCTGTTAATATATCCCGAAGAATCTGCTGCGCTTCATTCACTTTTTCCGGGGATGTATCATACGTAACACCCAACTCAAGCGTCCGTTTGATATGGGGACGCTTACTGACGTTCTCAATCATTAAATTTGCAAGCTCGCCATTCGGTATCGTGATCAAATGCCCATCTAAAGTCCGAAGCCGAGTTGAACGAAACCCAACCTCTTCAACAAACCCATCAAAATCACCTACCCGTATTCGTTCATCCAATTCAAAGGGCTTATCTGCAAAAATCACCAAAGATCCAAAAAAATTCTTAATCGTCTCTTGAGCAGCCAGCGCTACGGCTAAACCACCCACACCTAACCCTGCCAAAATCGATGTAATCGGTTTATCGCTTAGAATTTGAGCAATCTGAACCAGCGATAAAATAACGATAACCACACGCAAGCTTTTTTGCACCATCGGTGCCATCATATCATCGAGCTTCGTTGACGTCTTACTCGCCACGACCGTTAAGAGATGATTAATCACATCAATGAAGGCATAGACAAAGAAGGCAATCGAGATTGTAAGTAATACTGCCATTATATCGGAAATAAAAGCCTGTATCCCCGCACTCACAGGCAAAGGACTTAATCCCAAACGCAAACCAATCACCAAGAAAAGAAATGGGATTGGCCGAGCCACCGAGATAAAAAAGACCTGTAATGTTTTCCGATGTGAAAAACGTTTTGAGCGCGATGCGCGTCGGATGACTAGCTGCAATAGTTTACCCGTGAGCAGCGCACCAAGCACCCAGCCCAATAGCAAAAACACATGGCTAAAAGGGATTCCAAAAAAAAGATCTGATTGATTCATTCTACTTCTCCTCTACTCGCGTACACATATTCACGGTGATCCATGTAATCCTCGATCTTGATGGTTTAGCGGGCTCTTTGCCTGCAAATAAATCCCCTCTGGAAATTCACGGTAAAATCTTCGGATCGTTTCCGCAAATTGCTTTTTCAATGAATCTGTAATTGTAACAACGCCCTTTTGGGGCATCACGCCTAATAATCTGTTCAATAATACATCCTGCGGCTCGGTTAATCGAGACCCCCATGAGCTTAATAAATTTTTATCTATCCGCGGAGGCAATGAACCCAAAATGCCTACATCATTTTGGTCATGAACCAATAACCCCGCCGTTGTTCCCCGATCCATCAACAAAACTTGAAAAAGATACAAGGTATGATACGCAAGCTGAGAAGCCCGTTCTTTCTCAGATGGATCCTTCTCCTTCCCTTCTTCGACCCCATCCATCAGGATGCTGACATAGGTAGTCATAACGGCCATACCAAATTGCTCAACATACAGAAGGTCCTCATCAAAATTACCCGATGCAAACCGTTCCAAATAAAAATGGGAAACACCTCGATGGCGCTCAAGAGCTGGAATATAAAAATACTGGTTGCCATTTTTAACGCCCTCCAAGAGATGTTGATCCGCAACCGCTGCCAGTATTCGATCAAACTTCATCTGCTGCTGTTCATTCTTAATTGCTGGATTCAAATCTGCCATCAGACGCCAATGCGCATCCCCATCTTGCATCTGCGTATAACTCAGATGCAAATGGGCTGAAGGTAAGCGAGGATGCGCCGGATGAACAATTGCAGAAAGTGCCGTTGCCACAGCCAATCGAACATCTGAATTGCTTTGATAATGAACTTGCGAAAAATTAATAGAAGATCCTGCCAAGGCCGTATTCTCCAAAAATGAGAGTCGTTCGCCTCCACCACATTCACCTTCATTACGGAACCAAGTTGTAGAGATCGGTTCTTCCCCAACCAACGCCATAAGACCCGCAACATATCGCTTCTGGAGTCCCTGTAGTATCTCTGCAACCCGTACCGCCTCTGGTAAAGATGAATAGATCATTCCCATGTCTTCATATTCTCCATAACAACTCTAAATCCAATATCGATACTTCGGTCTTTGAACGCATCGACTCTCGCACAAGACGATGCTTCCAACGAATCGATACAACTAGAGCCCTTAATCCCAAAGGATCGGCTCTTATCTGCAGTAGAAGATAAAGTTATCTCCCGTACATTACCAATCATATCCCGTACCCCATAAATAGAACGATCTCTCAAACGTGAGCCCACAGGTTCCAGTAAATCAATCCCCCGGTCTGAGAATCCACCCACATTGAAAAAGGTGACTACATCTTCTAATCCATTACCCCAACTATACTCACGTCCATCTACTCCACGAGCCGCCTTCTCCCACTCCAAATTATACGGTAAACGTATCCTCGTTCCCGTCGCACGACTTTTCCAACGACAATATGCTTCAGCAGCCTCACCCGTGATCCCAACAATCGGGTGTTGCAATGATAATTCAGGCAATTGTAAAATACCCTCACTATCCCATAGCGTAACCCGCCCTTGAGTCGAATCAGCATAATATGCAGCCCATTCCTCCTTTAATTCCACCTCTTCGATGGAGGACCAAAACTCCAAATAAGAACCAATGGTGACTTCATCTCGTGAAATATAAAAAGAAGGTAATGAAGCAGAATGCACCCGCACGGAACCCGATATATCTCCACCCCTTAAAAAATTACCAGCTGGCACATACTTCCACTCATCCAATGTAACTACTGGCAAAGAGAGTTCCACCTCCGTAGAGGTATGTCGATCTATCTGGATTGGATATGCTTGATACCCTGCCTCCGGCAATGCCGCCCAAATCAGATAGCTTCCCGACTTTAACCCATCACACACAATCGGATATTGATCTGTGTGCAAAATGGGATCGCTCTGCACCTTTCGCGCTCCATCATCAAACAACGGCCAGATAATTACTTCACGCACTTCTTCTGGA